>CAMOEU010000100.1 GCA_946612575.1 uncultured Clostridia bacterium | reverse complement strand
AACCTTGGAAAAGGCGATGTGCTTTTTATTGATGAAATTCACAGACTAAATAAAAATGTTGAAGAGATTTTGTATCCTGCAATGGAAGACTTTGCTCTTGACTTTGTTGTTGGAAAGGGTCCATCTGCAAAAAGTATGAGACTCAAAATCCAACCTTTCACTCTTATTGGAGCGACAACAAGAGCCGGAATGCTTACAAGCCCACTTAGAGACAGATTTGGGGTTATTTGCAAGCTCGAACTTTACACTGAAGACGAACTTAAGGAAATCATCGTTCGCTCAGCAAAAGTGCTTAAAATAGATATTGAAGAACAAGCCAGCATTGACATTGCAAAAAGGTCAAGAGGCACTCCAAGAATTGCAAACAGACTGCTTAAAAGAGTTAGAGATTTTGCCGAAGTTTTGGGCACTGGAAAAATCACTAAAGAAATCACTGACAATGCTCTTGCAAAAATGGAAATTGATGACCTTGGTCTTGATTATATCGACCACAAAATTTTGGAAAGCATCATCAAAAAGTTTGATGGCGGACCAGTTGGTCTTGACACACTTTCCGCAACAATCAGCGAAGACACATCGACAATTGAAGATGTTTACGAACCATACTTGTTGCAACTTGGCTTCTTGGCAAGAACTCCAAGGGGAAGAGTCGCTTTGGAGCCAGCTTATAAACACTTAAATATGATTTACCCAGAAGGAAGAGAATAAAATGCAAAGAGAACTTTTAAGACAGACATATTCTTATGATTTGCCACAAGAACTTATCGCACAAACACCAATCGAGCCAAGAGACCATTCCCGTCTTTTGCATTTTGACAGAAAGACAGGAAGCCTTGACCACAAGCATTTTTATGATATTCTTGATTATCTCAAAAAAGGCGATATTCTTGTTTTAAACAACACAAAAGTTTTGCCGGCTAGACTTTTTGGCTTTAAGGAAGAAACCGGTGCAAAGATAGAAGTCTTCTTGCAAAAGAGAATCGACTTGCACAATTGGGAAGTTTTGACAAAACCTGCAAAAAGACTGAGCGAAGGCACAGTCGTTGTGTTTAATCAAAACATAAAATGTGTGGTTAAAGAAAAAGGCGACTTTGGTTCTTGCAAAGTTGAATTTGTCTATAACGATTCAAAAACTTTTGAAGAACACCTTATGGAAATTGGCACAATGCCACTTCCACCATACATCAAAGAAAAACTCAAAGATCAATCAAGATATCAAACTGTTTATGCAAAGTATGATGGCTCAAGTGCAGCTCCAACAGCAGGACTTCATTTCACAAAAGAACTTCTTGAAAAAATAAAGGAAAAGGGGGTTGATATTGAATATGTGATGCTTCATGTTGGGCTTGGAACTTTTAGACCGGTTTCTGAAGATAACATATTGCAGCACGAAATGCACAGCGAATATTTTGAAGTGACAGAACAGGTTGCTCAAAAAATCAATAAGGCAAAGGCTGAAGGCAGAAGAATTATTGCTGTCGGAACAACATCTGTAAGAACACTTGAAAGTGCAGTTGACGAAAATGGGCTTTTAAAAGCTCAAAAAAGGGAAACCAAGATATTTATCTATCCACCATACAAATTTAAGATTGTGGACGGTTTAATCACAAATTTCCATCTTCCAGAAAGCACACTTATTATGCTTGTTTCGGCTTTTGTGGGAGATATTGACAAAACTCTTGACATCTACAAAACTGCTGTAAATGAAAAATATAGATTTTTCAGCTTTGGCGATGCAATGTTTATTGAATAATTGGAGAAAATATGAACGATAAGTTTTTTTCTTATGAAATAGTCAAAGAATGCCCAAAAACAGGTGCCAGGGCAGGTGTTTTTCACACTCCACATGGAGACATCAAAACTCCTGTGTTTATGCCAGTTGGCACTCAAGCGACAGTTAAGGGGCTTAGACCTGAAGATTTGCACGATATGAATGCACAAATAATTTTGTCAAACACATATCATCTTTTTCTTCGTCCAGGGCACGAAATTGTCGAGAAAGCGGGCGGTTTACACAAATTTATGAACTATGAAAAACCAATTCTCACTGACAGCGGTGGTTTTCAAGTGTTTTCTCTTTCTGATCTAAGAAAGGTGTCAGAAAAAGGAGTTGAATTCAAATCTCACCTTAGCGGACAAAGATTTATGATGACTCCAAAACTCTGTATGGATATTCAAAGAAGCCTTGACAGCGACATTCATATGGCACTTGATCAATGCACAGAGGCTGGGGCAAGTTATGCCGAATCAGAAAGTGCGAGCAAACTCACAAAGATTTGGCTTGAAGAATGTTATAAAGAGCATCAGGGCGGCAAGCATATACTTTTCCCAATCATTCAGGGGAATATGTATAAGGATTTGAGAGCAAAATGTGTTGAGTATTGCAAAGATTATGCAAGATGCGGAATTGCTGTCGGCGGACTTTCTGTTGGCGAAGAAAAGTCTGTAATGTATGATATGCTTGACTTTTTGAACCCAATTATGCCAAAGGATATGCCACGATATTTGATGGGTGTAGGCAGTCCAG
>CAMOEU010000099.1 GCA_946612575.1 uncultured Clostridia bacterium | reverse complement strand
ATAATTTTGTAGTCTCCCATTTTTGAAACAAGCCCATCCTCCACTGCTGTCGCAACAAAAGAAAACTTGCTTCCAAGTCTCAAAGTTTGAGCATTTTGATTTTCAATTTTGAGTGCATCTGCAAGGGACTTTGATGCTTCAATAAAACCTTCTTCATTTTTTTGTTTTGTGATAACAACAGCAAATCTGTCGCCAATTTTCACTTCTTCATAATTTTCAAAATCATCAGCAGGAATATATGCATCATTTTTTCCACCAATATTGAAAATCACACCGTCATTTCTTTTAATAACAACAACACCATCAAATGATTGACCTTTTTTGTATGAAGTAAATGTCTTGTCAATCATTTCCATACTAAATTTTTCTTTCATAGTAAGCACCTTCTGTAATTCAAATTATAAAAAAAGATTATCAAAAAAAGAAAAAAAAGTCAATAAAATTAGACTTTCTTCTCCTTCTTTTTTTTCTGTGAAAGCTCTTTTTGTTCGAGCATCTTTTGTCTTACGATTTCGTTTGCTTTTTTCAATGTCTCTTCATCAAGTTTTTGCCCGTAAAATTCTGAAAGTTCGAAAGGTTTTCCAATCACATAAACACTCTTTCTGAAAAGTTTTGGTCTTTTCTTTATCCAAATAGGCACAATAGGTGTTTTTGTTTTGATTGCAATAAGTGCAAGCCCGCTTTTAAGTTCTCCCAAATCCTTTGTGTCATCCTTAAGTCTTGTTCCTTCTGGGAAAATAAAAAGTTTTTTGTTTTCTTTGAGTGCTTTCATACAATCTTTGATTGCATTGATATCATTTCCTTCTCTATCAATAGGAATGCCACCCAAGGTCTTGAGATACCAGCCCTGAATCTTCTTTTCAAAAGCTTCCTTTTTTGCCAAAACCTTAAGATGTTGGGTCGTGTTTAGATAATACAAAATCAAATCCCAATTTGAAAGATGATTACAACATAAAATCGCCTTACCTTTTGGCAAGTTTTTCTTTCCCTTGACAAATGTTGGATGCATTATGTTAAGTGGAATAAAAGCAAAAAATCTAGACAACCATAAAAGCATTTTTTCTCTCCTTAAATTCTAAAACATCTTAGCACATTGATATGCTGTTGACCAAGCGATTTGCAAATTGAAACCACCAGTGAGTGCATCAACATCCAAAACCTCTCCCAAAAAGTAAAGTCCGCTCACAAGCCTGCTTTCCATAGTTTTTGGATTTATTTCATTCAAATTCACCCCACCGCTTGTGACAATTCCAGTGTCAATATCATAAAGTCCCGCATAAGAAATCGCAAAATTTTTAAGTCCGATAACAATTTTTTCTCTTTCCTGCTTTGTTATATCGTGAATTTTTTTGTTTTCATCAATACCAATTGCACCAGAAAAAACATCAGCAACAGCCTTTGGCAAAAGACCTTTCAAAACTGTTTTTAAATCCTTATTTTTGTTTTGTTCAAAATCTCTCAAAAGCCTGTCATCAAGTTGTTTCTCGCTCAGTGCTGGCTTGAAGTCAATGGCCATTTTAACTGATTTTGCTCTATTTATATAACAAGAAGTAGTCAAAACAATTGGACCAGAAATACCTCTGTCCGTAAAAAGCATTTCTCCAAAAAAGTTAAGTTTTTTCTCATCGCAAATAGTTTTAAGTTCGACATTCTTAAGTGAAACACCCTGCAGCGATTTTATGAATCCATCTTTAATCAACACAGGACAAAGTGCAGGTCTTGGCTCAACAATATTGTGACCAAAAATCTTTGCAAAT
This sequence comes from uncultured Clostridia bacterium, assembly GCA_946612575.1. Classification (GTDB taxonomy): domain Bacteria; phylum Bacillota; class Clostridia; order Christensenellales; family UBA1242; genus Caccovivens. Next base: position 929 of record CAMOEU010000099.1, on the reverse strand, counting down.
TTATATCCAGCCCCATCACTTCCTGTGGACTTATAACTTTTCCCACCAGTGCAAATTATCACTCTATCAAAATTTTCTTTTCGTTTTTTTGTGACAACAATAAAGTCTTCTTTTTTGCTTATTGAAAGGACTTCTTCATCAAGACAAATATTCACCCCACTGCAATGATTGTTTTGCAAAACCTTAATCACATCACTTGACTTGTCGCTTTGTGGAAATGCACGATTTCCCCTTTCCACCTTATATTCTAGTCCCAAACTTTCAAAATAATTCAAACAATCTTGACTTGAAAAAGAATATAATGCACTTTTAAGAAACTTGCTGCCGTTTACAACATTCTTCAAAAACTCATCAACAGAACAAACATTTGTGAAATTGCACCTTCCTTTGCCTGTTATGAAAAGCTTTTTGCCGACTTTCTCATTTTTGTCAAACAAAAAAACATTGTGCCCCGCTTTTGCAAGAAGTCCAGACACAAAAAGACCAGAAGCACCAGCACCAACAACTGCTACTTTCATTTATTACCTTCCACAAAAAAATCAATTTCCTCTTGAGTTAAAGGTTTTGTCTTTCCACGATAAAGTCCACCGAGTTTAACATTTCCAATTCTCACTCTTTTAAGAAGTTTTATATCTCTTCCAATAGCCTCAAACATTCTTCTCACTTGATGATTTTGACCTTCATCAATAACAACAGAAAGTTTTGTAAATTTTCCATCAAAGTCCAAGAACTTCACTTTTGCAGACGGCATTCTTTTTCCATCAACAACCGCACCTTTTCTCAAAACCGCAAGTTCGCTTTCCTTAACTTCCCCTTCAACGGTGACATAATATTCTTTGTCAAAATGATATTTAGGATGAGTGACAAGGTTTGCAAAATCTCCATCATTAGTCAAAAGTAATAATCCTGATGTATCATAATCTAATCTA
>CAMOEU010000098.1 GCA_946612575.1 uncultured Clostridia bacterium | reverse complement strand
TTGAAATTCAAATCCGAACTTTCGAGATGCACAGACTTTGTGAGTATGGTGTCGCTGCTCACTGGATTTATAAAGAAAAGAGGGGACAAAACAAGTTTGACCAAAAGATGACTTGGTTTAGACAAATGATGGAGAATGCGGAAGAACTTTCTCCAGAAGAGTTTGCCGAAACACTTAAAGTTGATTTGTATGTCGAATCACTTTTTGTGAGAACTCCAAAAGGAAAGGTTATGGAGTTTCCAAAAGGTGCAAATGTGATTGATTTTGCATATGCTGTGCACTCTGGTGTGGGAAACACTTGTGTTGGTGCAAAAGTAAATGGGAAAATTGTCCCACTAAACACAGAACTTGCAAACGGTGATGTTGTTGAGATTTTGACAAATCCAAACAGCAAAGGACCTTCAAGAGATTGGCTTTTGATGGTTAAGACTGCAAGTGCAAGGTCAAAAATAAGAGCATTTTTCAAGACCGAACTTAAGGATGAAAACATCAGAATTGGAAAGTCAATTTTGGAGCAAGCCTTCAAAAACAGCAATTTGAATGTTTCTAAGTCAGAGAAAGATGAATATCTTCTTAGAGTTGCAAAAATGCTTATGATTGAAGAACTTGATGTGCTTTATGCTGAAATTGGTGCAGGTTCTCTTTCTGTCAACAGTGTTATGGGAAGATTTATCAATCTTTACAACAAAAACAAAACGACAGAAATCAAAGAAAATGTGCTTACTGTCAAAAAGAATAAGGATGGAATTCTTGTCGATGGAGACAGTGGACTTCTTGTCAGATATGCAGGCTGCTGCAGTCCTGTTATGGGTGATGAGATTATGGGATACATCTCTCGTGGAAGGGGTGTGACAATCCACAGATGCAATTGCCAAAACTTGAAATATCTTGAAAAAGAAAGATTGATTAAGGCAGAGTGGCAAGATGCAAATGTTTCAAATTTCACTTCCGTAATCAAAATTTATGCGGATAATGACAATGCAGTTGTTATGAATTTGAATAATATTGCCAGAGAACTTAAAGACAAACTTAAGGGATTTGGTTATAAAGAAGTTAAGGACGAACTTGTTTTTGAAGTTGTTGTGCTTGTTTCAAACAAAAACGAAATTGACACAATTATTAAGAATTTTGAAAAAGTAAAGAATGTAAGAAAAGTTTTTAGGAGCGAATAATGAAGATTTCTTGTCAAAATCAAGATTTTGAAAAAGATATGCAAGACCTTGTCAATCTCTTTTATGAAGATTGTCCTTTTTCCATTGAACATTCATTCACAAAAGAAAAATCGCACATCGAAAGCAAAATTTCCATTTTTGACAGCGAAAAACCTATCATAAACACAGTTTGTTTTGATTTGCCAGCAGATGTTGATGCTTTGCAAGAAAAGAGCCTTTTAAAGCGAAATTTCAAAAACCAACTTTACAAAATTTTGAGTGAAATCACAGGAAAAAGTCTTCCTTGGGGATCGCTCACTGGGGTTAGACCAACAAAATTTGCAAGAGATTTGATTGAAAAAGGAGAAATTAAGCCACACCTTTTGACAGAGACTTTGGTGAAAGATTATCACCTTTCAATTGAAAAAGCAAAACTTGTTGCTCAAACACTTTCAAATCAAAAATGTATAATCAAAAACGACAAACTTGTTGACCTTTTTATCAACATTCCGATTTGTCCAACAAGATGCAATTATTGCTCATTTATTTCAAACGAACTTTGGACAGTGAAAGACAAAATTGAAACTTATCTTGAATGTGTTTTTAAAGAACTTGATGCAATGAAAAAACTTATTGCAGAAAAGTCTTATATTGTCAGGACAATTTACATAGGCGGTGGCACTCCAACAGTGCTTTCTGCTGAGCAACTTGACAGACTTTTGTCAAAAATTTCATATCCGGTGACAGAATTTACTGTTGAATGTGGCAGAGCGGACACAATAACAAGAGAAAAACTTGAAGTGCTTAAAAATCACGGTGTGACAAGAATTTGTGTCAATCCACAAACTTTCTGTGAATCTACACTCAAAAAAATTGGAAGAAAGACAACAAACAAGCAGGTGCTTGATGCATATATGCTTGCAATGGAATTTGATTTTGTTGTGAATATGGACATCATTGCAGGGCTTGGAGATGAAAGACTTGGAATTTTTAAAAGGACAATCAAAACACTTCTCGAGCTTTATCCACAAAACATAACTGTCCACACTTTGTCTGTAAAAAATGCAGCTCAAATCAGGGGACAAGAAGTTAAGTATGCCGGCGATGTGCCAAAGATGGTGGAATTTGCACAGCACACACTTTTGGAAAATGGATACAAGCCATATTATATCTATCGTCAAAAGCACCAAGTTGGTGGGCTGGAAAATGTTGGATATTGCAGAGATGAAAATGTGTGCATATTTAATGTTGATAGCATGGAAGACACATCTTCTGTGATTGCAATTGGAGCAGGGGCAATTTCAAAAAGAGTTTTCAATCTTGAAAACCGAATTGAAAGAGAACCAAATTGCAAATTCATCCCTGACTATATTGACAGAATTGATGAAATGATTGAAAAGAAAATCAAATTCTTTTCATAAAAATATCGTATAAATTTTGCTAATCGCTTGCAAAATGCAAAAAGATGTGTTATACTTTGAGAGTCGATTGACCATAGCACAGTTTTTGGAGACCTTCGACCATTTGCTTTGTTATG
>CAMOEU010000097.1 GCA_946612575.1 uncultured Clostridia bacterium | reverse complement strand
TTCAACAGGCATAAGGAAAGGTTTGTCTGTATCTCTTTGTGGTTCTGGGATGTATGCATCAAGAGTATCCAAGAGTTCTTGGATTGGTTTGCAAGCAGGATCATCTGCATGTCCGTTTTGAGCAGCTTCCAAAGCTTTAAGAGCAGATCCTTTGATAATAGGAGTCTTGTCTCCTGGGAAACCATATTCTGTAAGAAGGTCTCTGATTTCCATTTCAACGAGTTCCAAAAGTTCTGGATCGTCAACTTGGTCGCATTTGTTCATAAATACAACGATGTATGGAACACCAACTTGTCTAGCAAGCAAAATGTGTTCTCTTGTTTGAGGCATAGGACCATCTGTTGCAGCAACAACAAGGATAGCACCGTCCATTTGAGCGGCACCTGTGATCATGTTTTTAACATAGTCAGCATGTCCTGGGCAGTCAACATGGGCATAGTGTCTCTTATCTGTTTGATATTCAACATGTGCTGTGTTGATTGTGATTCCTCTTGCTTTTTCTTCTGGGGCTTTATCGATTTCATCATATCTCATTTTTTGAGCATAGCCCTTTGCAGCGCTATACATTGTGATAGCGGCTGTCAATGTAGTTTTACCATGGTCAACGTGACCAATTGTACCAACGTTTACGTGTGGTTTACTGTTATCATATTTTCCAGTAGCCATTTTAATAATCTCCTTTTTATGTTTTTACTGTGATAGTTTATCACATATTTTTATTTTTTCAAAATGTTTTTGATAGTTTTTTCAAAAATATTTAGAATTTTTTAGTTATGCTTGTTTCTTACGATTTCCAATGATTGTTTCAGCAATATTCTTTGGAACTTCGCTGTATTTCAAGAATTCCATAGTAAATGTTCCACGACCTTGTGTTTGAGAACGAAGATCTGTAGCATAACCAAACATTTCTCCAAGTGGAACTTCAGCATTAACAACTTGAACTCCAGCTTTTGTTTCGTTTCCAGTCAAGATTCCACGACGAGAAGTCAAGTTGCCCATAACTGTTCCAAGATAGTCATCTGGCACTTCAACTTGAACTTTCATGATAGGTTCCAAGATAACTGGGTTTGCATGCAAAGCAGCATCCTTAAATGCCATAGAACCAGCAATCTTAAATGCAGCTTCTGAAGAGTCAACTTCGTGGTATGATCCATCAAGAACTGTGACTTTAAAGTCAACTGTTTCATATCCAGCAAGAACACCGTTTTTGCTTGCTTCCAAAATTCCGTTGTTGATTGGTTGGATATATTCCTTAGGAATTGATCCACCAACTGTCTTGTCTTCAAATTGATATCCAGAACCTGGTGCGAGTGGTTCGATACTGATCACACAGTGACCATATTGTCCCTTACCACCAGATTGACGAATAAACTTACCTTCAGCTCTTGTTGCCTTTCTGATTGTTTCTTTGTAAGCAACTTGTGGAGCACCAACATTTGCTTCAACTTTAAATTCTCTCAAAAGTCTGTCAACAATAATTTCAAGGTGAAGTTCGCCCATTCCGGCAATAATTGTTTGTCCAGTTTCTTGATCTGTGTATGTCTTGAATGTTGGGTCTTCTTCAGCAAGTTTTACAAGTGCGAGAACCATCTTTTCTTGCATAAGCTTTGTTTTAGGTTCGATAGCAACTCTAATAACTGGATCTGGGAAGTCCATACTTTCCAAAACGATAGGATGCTTTTCATCACAAAGTGTTTCACCAGTGATTGTATCTTTAAGTCCAACGATAGCGGCAATGTCACCAGCACCAACTTCTTTGATTTCTTCTCTTTGGTTTGCATGCATTCTGATAAGTCTTCCAACTCTTTCCTTTTCACCCTTGTTTGAGTTGTAAACATAAGAGCCAGCAGTAAGTTTTCCAGAGTAAACTCTGAAGAATGCAAGTCTTCCAACAAATGGGTCTGTCATAATCTTAAATGCAAGACCAGAGAATGGTGCATCCTCACTTGGAGCACGGCTTTCTTCTTCATTTGTGTCAGGGTTTACACCGACAATGTGGTCAATATCAAGTGGAGATGGAAGATATTCTACCATAGCATCCAAAAGCATTTGAACACCTTTGTTTTTGTAAGAAGAACCACACAAAACAGGGATAACTGCTCTTGAAATTGTTGCAGCTCTAAGAGCTTTTTTAAGTTCGTCAAGTGAAATTTCTTCACCTTCGAAATATCTTTCCAAAAGTTTGTCATCTGTTTCAACGATTCTTTCAATCAAATCATCATGAAGTTGTTGTGCTTTTGCTTTAAGCTCTGCAGGAACTTCTGTGATTTCGATTTGTGTTCCCATATCATCTTTGTAGATTTCAGCTTTCATTGTAAGAAGGTCAACAATTCCTGAGAATGTGTCAGCTTCTCCAATTGGCATTTGAATTGGAAGTGGATTTGTGTTGAGTCTTTCTTTGATTGAGCTTACACAGCCAAAGAAGTCAGCAGCATCTCTATCCATTTTGTTTACATAAATGATTGTTGGGACTTTGTATTTTGTTGCTTGTCTCCAAACAGTTTCTGTTTGTGGTTGAACTTTGTCACGAGCAGAAAGCACCAAAACAGCACCATCAAGCACCTTCAAAGATCTTTCAACTTCAACAGTGAAGTCGACGTGTCCTGGTGTGTCGATAATGTTGATTTTATGGTTTTTCCAGAAGCAAGTTGTACAAGCAGAAGTAATTGTAATACCTCTTTCTTGCTCTTGTT
>CAMOEU010000096.1 GCA_946612575.1 uncultured Clostridia bacterium | reverse complement strand
CAGTGGATATGAGAAAGGCTAACAAAATCAAAAAAGTTGCAGAAATTTATCTTATGCTTGAAGGAAAGAGTGAGAGTGATGTGCGATTTGATGTTGTTGAGATTGTTGGAGATGATATAAATCACATAAAAAATGCTTTTTCATAAAAATTTTAAAATTTTTTGTAAAAATACTTGTATTTTTGTAAGTTCTTATGCTATACTCTGTAAAGACTTCGGGTGTTCCGCTGAAGCAATTTGGTTGAAAGACTTTATGAGCACTTTGTCGAAAATCTGAAAAAAGGAGATAAGTCGAATGGCAAATATTATTGATCAACTCGAAAGAGAAGGTATGAAAGAAAATGTTCCTGCTTTTGAAATTGGTGACACTGTTAAAGTGACAGTTAAGATTGCAGAAGGCGACAAAGAAAGACTTCAATCATTTGAAGGTGTCGTTATTGCCAGAAAAAATGGTGGAATAAGAGAAACTTTCACAGTAAGAAAAATCTCTTATGGTGTTGGTGTTGAAAAGACATTCCCACTTCATTCACCAAAAATTGCTTCAATTGAAGTAGTTAGAAAAGGTAAACCTAGAAGAGCAAAACTCTACTACATCAGAGACCTTACTGGCAAAGCTGCAAAAGTTAAATCAGCAGACAATAAATAACAAAAAACACGGCGATTGCCGTGTTTTTTATTTTATTCTAAGTTTTTGCAATTCTTCTTTGTGTGGTTTGTCAACTCGGTAGCTGTCGCAGGCTTTTGAAATTGAACGGTTGCGGATGAATGCATCTGTAAGCTGTTCGATTTCTTTTTTTGCTCTTTCGAAGTTGAAAGTGCAAAGTTCGCTGTAAAGCCAAGAGATTGCCATCTTTGCATAGTGTGCTTGGCAGGTCACTTTTCGTAGGTTTTGCAAAATTTCTTCTTGTTTTTCTGTTTTAAGAAAGTGTCTCATAAGTCCAACAACACCAGTTCGGACATAATATTCTCTATCATCAAAAAGCAAATTTGTCAGAAATTGATATGATTTGTCTGTCTTGAATTCTTTCATTGAAAGCACAACTTCATCAACAAGTGACCAATCATCAAAAAGTGGGAGTAGGTTTTGTGTGTATTCAATCTGCTCGTCTTCTGATTTGATATAGCTTGCTGCAAAGCCATACAACAAGATTTCTTCATAGCAAAGATTGTCTTCAAGCTCGATATATTCAGGCTCAAGTTCTTTTGCGAATTTTCTTAGAGTTGGCACTCTCACACCATTTATTTGATGCGATGTTTTTATAAGTTTTTTCTCAAATTCGGCATAGCGATAATCGCTGTTGTCCTTAATAAATTTTTTTATGTTTATCATAATTACTCTCTTCTTAAACTTTCAACAGGGTCAAGTTTTGCTGCCTTGCTTGCAGGGTAGAGTCCTGAAAGCATACTGATGATGACTGAAACTCCAATTGCAAGTGCAAAATACCACCATCTGTATGATATTGGTGCAAGGCCGATTGCACTCTTAAGGGCGATATATACAATAAGTGTGAGTATAAGATTGAAAATTATTCCAACAACACCACTGAGAAGTCCAATAAGGAAGCTTTCAGATGTGAAGATTCGTTTGATATCCTTTCTTCTTGCTCCAATCGATTTGAGCACACCGATTTCTTTAGTTCGTTCTGAAACACTCATATAAAGCACAACCAAAATCATTATTGCAGAAACAAGAAGTGAGATGCTTGAGATGACTGAAAGTGATGTGCCGATTGTTGAGGACATACTTGAGAAAAGTCCGGCGAGTGTGTCTTCAACAGAGCCACTATATTCTTCTTTTGTGGCAAGGAATGCATTGATAAGTTTTGTTGTTTCTTCGCTGTCTGTTTCGATGTAGTATGTGTTTGGTTTCAATTTTCTTCCAAGCACTGATTCTTCGCAAAGTTTTTGGAAATAATCATAATCAATATACATTGCAAGATAGCCAGACATAATTGATGTGTCCATAATGCCGGTGATTGGAATGTTTTCTGTCTTTCCAAAATCAAGTGGCAAAGTTGTTTTTATTGTGCCATCTTCGTTGTATTCAATATATGTGAAGTGAATAACAACATTTTTGTCAATCGCATTTCCATCTTCAAAGATGTTTTCAATAGTTTTTGAAAACATAACTCCACCTGTGCTGTCACACATTTTTCCCTTTGAAACATTTGTGTTTGTGTAATATGGTGGAATGGTGTATATCATATAAACAGGTTTTCTGTCACTTTCTGTTGCAGTGGCATCTTTTTCTTTGTCAATAACAGAGCCATTTCCAATTGTGAGCATTTGCACACCAGGTTTGAAATCGTTTTTGTCAACTCTAAAACTGTTGTTGTGTTCTGCAAGATAGTTGTTAATCTCAGTCTCAAGGGTGGTAAGATCACTTTCTTCAAACTCGTTGTATGGTTTTGAAAGAGCTGTTGACATATTGCCTTTTGTGACTGTGACAATTTGTGGGTTCGAATATGATTTCATTGTGTTTGAAATAAAGTCATCAATACCAGAGCCAAAACTCATCATCAAAATAAGTGAGCCAATACCGATGGCAACACCAAATGCCATCAAAAAGTTTTTAACTTTGCTTGCCCACATATTATGGAAAGAAAGTCTGATTGCAGAAATAAGTGAAAGATTTTGTTTTTCTTTACCAATTTTCTTCTTTTGATTTTGTTCGACTTTCTGTTCATTCTTTTCATCTTTTGACAAAACAAGGGGATTATTTTC
>CAMOEU010000095.1 GCA_946612575.1 uncultured Clostridia bacterium | reverse complement strand
TGTCATCCAAAACATAGAAAACTGGATCAACAGACAAGATTTCCATATTTTTTGTGTCAATTCTCTGTGAAGCTTCTCTGCAAAGCTCTTCTATGTCAGATTGCTTTACAGCCTTTTTGTATTTGAAATTTATTTGTTCTGTCGCACTTGTCACTTGAGAAAACTCTGCTGGAACACCAACAGACAATTTGTAAATTGGTTTTTTGTAAACTGACTGAATTTGAGAAAAAAGAGCCACAACAGCATCTTCAAGAGCACCTTTCTCGACAAATTCGCCCTCAAAGAAACCAGCATATTCGACTTCGGCTTTCGCTTTGATGTTGAAAATGCCATTCACACCCTTTTGAGCAACAACTGCTCTAAGTTTTGAAGAGCCTACTTCCACGACAGTCACACAGTTTTTTGCCATATTCCCCTCTTTAGAGCAATTTTAGCCCAAAAAAACACAAAAAGTCAAACAAAAAATCATATTTATTTATAAATATTTATAAATATTCATAAAAACAATCTTCTTCACATTTGTAAAAACAAAAAACTAGGCAACCCGCCTAGTCTTTTTTTATTGCAAATTACTTTTTGATTGGTGTCAATTTTGTCTTTCCACCCATATACATTTGAAGTGGTTTTGGAATAAGCACAGAGCCATCTGCTTGCAAATTGTTTTCAAGAAGTGCGATTAAAGCTCTTGTTGAAGCAAGCACTGTGTTGTTTAATGTGTGAAGGAAATATGTCCCTTTTTCACCTTTTGCACGAATGCCAAGTCTTCTTGCTTGAGCATCGCCAAGAGTAGAGCAACTGCACACTTCAAAATATTTCTTTTGTCTTGGGCTCCAAGCTTCAACATCGCAACTCTTCACTTTAAGGTCTGCCAAATCTCCACTGCAACATTCGAGTGTTCTTACAGGGATATTCAAACTTCTAAAGAGTTCCACTGAGAAAGACCACATTTTGTTATACCAAGTCATACTGTCTTCAGGTTTGCACAAAACGACCATTTCTTGTTTTTCAAATTGGTGAACACGATAGATTCCTCTTTCTTCAATTCCGTGAGCACCAACTTCCTTTCTGAAACATGGGCTGTAAGAAGTGAGAGTAAGTGGCAAATCTTTTTCGTTTATGATTTGACCTTTAAACTTTCCTATCATTGAGTGTTCACTTGTTCCGATTAAGTACAAATCTTCGTTTTCGATTTTATACATCATTGCATCCATTTCTGCAAAAGACATAACTCCATTAACAACATCACCTCTTATCATAAATGGTGGAATGCAATATGTGAAGCCTTTGTTTATCATAAAATCTCTTGCATAAGAAATCATTGCAGAAACAAGTCTTGCACCGTCTCCCATAAGATAATAGAATCCATTTCCTGAAGTTCTGCCAGCACTTTCTTTGTCAAGTGCACAAAAACTGTCAAGGATGTCTGCATGATATGGAATTTCAAAGTCAGGAACAACAGGTTCTCCAAATCTTTCATTCTCAACATTTTCGCTGTCATCTTTTCCGATTGGAACAGACTTGTCGATAATGTTTGGAATTGTCATCATAATCTTTTTGATTCTTTCATCAAGTTCGGCTGTTTCTGTTTCGATTGCAGCAATTCTTTCGTTGTTTTTCTTAACAGTTTCCTTAATCTTGTTTGCTTCTTCAACTTTCTTTTCTTTCATCAAAGCACCAATTTGCGAAGAAAGTGTGTTTCTGCTTGCACGAAGATTGTCTCCCTCAAGTTTGAGTGCTCTAACTTTTGTGTCAAGTTTTTCAACTTCGTCAACAAGTGGAAGTTTGTCCATTTGAAATTTTTTTCTGATGTTTTCTTTAACAAGTTCTTTATTTGTTCTGATAAGATTTATATCAATCATTTTTCATCTCCTATGTGTCAATTATACCACTATGCATGCAAAAATCAAAATTTTTATAACAAAAAACCAGACTCAGTCTGGCTTTAAATTTCCACAATTGACCAATATATATCTTCTGTTGTCCTTGCTGTGTAATCTGAAATTGTCAAATTGTCAATCACAATTTTGCATCCAGAGAGAAGGTCATAAGAAAGAGCAACCTTGTTGTCTTCATATTTTTCATCATAAGTCACATAACTTCCATCATCAAGTTTTGCAAGATAAATTTTGTTTCCATTTTTGTCAAGAAGATTTCCGCTTGCATCACTGTCAAGCATAAAAAGACTTGACTGAACAGCAAAAAGTTTCTGAATTTTTTCGCTAAGTGCAAAGTCAATATTTTTCAAAACATATTCGCTTCCTGAAAATGCTTTGATATCAATGTCAGTGTAAGTTTTCTTTGTTATTGAATCTATTGAAGAAGAAAGTTTGACTGATTTGAAAGATGAAATTTGCTCTGAAAAACTTCTGTTGTTTTCGAGCATTGCACTATAAAAATTTTTGATATTTTCTTCTTTTATCTGCAAAAAATCGCCAACGGATGCAGATTTATTTGAAATTGTTGCTCCTTCAAGCAAGATTGCATTGTCATTTTTTGATGTGAAATCGTCAACAATTTTAAGCACCCTAAGATCTCTGTCACACACAAAAAACTTTCCTGTTTCATCATTTTTTATTGCAAAAAGTTCTTCTCTTTCCGCAATATGAATTATGTATTTATTTGGAAATTTTGTTTCAATATTTATCACTCTGATGTATGCAAAATTTTCGTTTTGAGAGACGAATTTGTTTATATTTTCAATTGATTTTGATTTGCTTTCAAACAAAA
>CAMOEU010000094.1 GCA_946612575.1 uncultured Clostridia bacterium | reverse complement strand
AGTCGATTGACCATAGCACAGTTTTTGGAGACCTTCGACCATTTGCTTTGTTATGGCGAAAAGAATTTTAATGGAGGGAATTATGGACAAGAATGTAAAGTCTGAAATCATCGCAAAGTACAAGCAATCTGAAAAGGACACTGGTTCTGCTCAAGTTCAAATCGCACTTTTGACAGAAAGAATCAATCACCTTACAGAACACTTGAAAACAAACAAGAAAGACAATCACTCAAGAAGAGGTCTTTTGATGATGGTTGGTAAGAGAAAAGGTTTCTTGCAATATCTTAAAGATAGAGATATCGAAGCTTACAGAAAGATTATTGCTGACCTTGGAATCAGAGACATTTTGAAGTAAAAAATGGGGAGCAAACTTTTTCGCTCCCTTTTTGCTATTTTTAAGGAGAAAATTATGGTAGATAAAAATTATGTGATCAACATTGCAGGAAAAGATGTTTATTTCGAAACAGGAAAATACTGCGGACAAGCAAACGGAACATGTATGGTAAGATGTGGGGATACAGTTGTTATGGTCAATGTGACAATGTCAGCTGCTCCAAAGCCAGGAATTGACTTTTTCCCACTTTCTGTAGAATATCAAGAAAAAATGTATTCTGTAGGCAAAATCCCTGGTGGATTTAAAAAGAGAGAAGGAAAACCAAGTGACAAGGCAATCCTTGTTTCTCGTCTTATTGACAGACCACTTAGACCACTTTTCCCAAAAGGATTTTTCCACGATGTTGTTGTTGTGGCAACAGCTCTTTCAATTGATCCAGATGTAAGTCCAGAGCCACTTGCAATGCTTGGATCTTCATTTGCACTTTCAATTTCTGACATTCCTTTCCTTGGACCAACAGGATCAGTTCAAGTTGGCCTTGTTGACGGAAAGTTTGTCATCAATCCTGACCAAGCACAAAGAGAAAAGAGTGATTTGCACCTTACTGTCAGCGGAACAGATGAAGCTGTTTTGATGGTTGAAGCAGGAGCAAACGAAGTTCCAGAATCAGTTATGCTTGATGCAATTATGTTTGCTCACGAAGAAATCAAAAAGATTGTTAAGAGATTTAAAGAAATCAAAGCTGAAATTGGAAAACCTGTAAATCCAAAAATCACATATTACACAATTCCAGAAGATTTGGAAAAAGATGTCAGAGCTTATGCTGACAAGATTTATGACCATGTTCTTGACACTTTTGTTAGACACGAAAGAGAAGAGAGAGAAGAAGCTGCAAAAGAAGATATCTTTGCTCACTTTGCAGAAAAGTATCCAGACATGGAAAGACAAATTGGCGATGTTCTTTACAAAATAAAGAAAGAAAAAGTTAGAGCCAAGATTTTGAACGAAGGTATCAGACCTGACGGAAGAAAACTTGAAGAAATCAGACCAATTTGGTGTGAAGTTGGTGTTTTGCCAAGAGTTCACGGTTCTGCTGTGTTCACAAGAGGAGAAACACAAGTTTTGTCTGCTCTCACTTTGGGAACAATTGGAGATGTTCAAAAACTTGAAGGTCTTGATGATGAAGATGTAAACAGATATGTTCATCACTACAATATGCCACCATATGCAACTGGTGAAGCAATGATGATCAAGAGCACAGGTCGTCGTGAAATCGGTCATGGTGCACTTGCTGAAAGAGCACTCGAACCTGTTGTGCCTAGTGAAGAGGAATTTCCTTATGCACTCCGTATTGTAAGTGAAGTTTTGTCTTCAAATGGTTCTTCTTCAATGGCCAGTGTTTGTGGTTCAACTCTTGCACTTATGGACGGTGGTATTCCTATCAAAGCTCCAGTTTCTGGAATTGCTATGGGACTTATCAAAGATGAAAATTCTAAGAAAGTTGCTGTGCTTTCTGATATTCAAGGCCTTGAAGACTTCCTTGGAGATATGGACTTTAAGGTGACAGGAACTGAAAAGGGTGTCACTGCAATCCAAATGGATATCAAAATCAAAGGTATTGACAAAGCAATCTTGACAGAAGCATTAAACAGAGCAAAAATCGGAAGAATGTTTATTATGCAAAAACTCCTTGCTTGCATTGATAAACCAAGAAAAGAACTTTCAAAATATGCTCCAAAGATTATCACATTCACAATTGATCCAGACAAGATTAAAGATGTTATCGGCTCTGGCGGTAAGACAATCAACAAGATTATCGAACAAACTGGTGTTAAGATTGACATTGAAGATGATGGAACAGTTTATGTTGCTTCTTGCGATGCTGAAGCAAATGAAAAAGCTAAGAAAATCATCCTTTCTATCACAGAAGATGTTGAAGTTGGCGATGTTTATGATGGCACTGTCACAAGAATTATGGCTTTTGGTGCTTTTGTTGAACTCGGTGGCGGAAAGGAAGGAATGATTCACATTTCAAAACTTTCAAACAAGAGAGTTGAAAAGGTTGAAGATGTTGTCAAGGTTGGTGACACTGTTGAAGTTGAAGTTATCAAAATTGACGAAAAGGGCAGAATTGACCTTAAGAGAGTTCTTCCAAAAGAAGACAAATAATTCTTTCTGAATTGAAAACATAAAAAGGCACGAAATTTCGTGCTTTTTTGTTGTTTGATTTGCAGATATTTTTGTTGTGTGATAAAATAATAAGAAGATAAAAAAGGAAAGAAAAGATGGCATCAATTTACAAATATTACAAAGAAAGACTTATTGAAATCAGTGGTAAAAACAGAAGTTTGTATGCGAAAAAAATAAGCAACAAATATAGTTATGACCTTGGGAATCTTATTGCTGGTGATAAGGATGATTTCAAC
>CAMOEU010000093.1 GCA_946612575.1 uncultured Clostridia bacterium | reverse complement strand
AGATTGAAGTGTCTTCACCATTGTCTTTACGGTTAAGTTCTTTGATATAAGCATCTCTGAAAAGACTGTCTTTTTGACATTCTTTGTCGATTGCATCTTCAATGGCATTTTCTTGCTCAGTGTTGAATGTGATAATTCCAATTGAAGACTTGTTTCTCTTGCCCTTCAAAAGTTTTTTAAGAAGAGCAACAATTGCATTTGCTTCTTCCTGATTCTTTCTTCCAAGCCAACGGCCGTCAACTTTTATTCTTTCAATAGGTTTGTTTCCAACATTCTTTGAAACATTTGGTGCGATTTGAAGTTTTCCATCATAGAAAGCATAGTTTGAGAAGTTGATAAGCTCCTCATTACGGCTTCTATAGTGATAAGTAAGATTTGTGCTGTTATATCTTGAAGTTGCAAGATCAAGAAGTGATTCCACTTCAAGTGCCGCTTGAGAGGCAAGGTCAAGTTCGTCATCACTATCATTTCCAAGATATCTCTTCATAAATGTTGATGTTGGTCTAAGCTGTTTAGCATCACCCGCAACAACAATGTTTCTTCCACGATAGATTGTTGGAATTGTGTTTTCAATAAACACCTGGCTGGCTTCATCAAACAAAATTAGATCAAACATATTTCTCTTAAGAGGGAAGATTGTTGAAACACTCTCTGGCGACAAAAGCCAACATGGGAACAGTTTTGTGACATAGTCGCCATAAAGTTCCATCATTCTTCTTATAGGCAAAAGTCCTTGTTGTTTTGTGATTTGATAAAGATAATTTTTGTTGTCCTTATCACTGTTGAAGAAGTCAATATATTCGTCCTTAAACTTGTCAAGACAGATTTCATTTGAAATCCTTCTTTCATCGTCTTTAAGCGACAAAATACGGTTTCTTATGTTTTCAAAATCAATAATTTTTGAAAGTTTTTCTTTGTTTTCTTCTTCATATTTAATTGTCTCATGATAAACTCTTATTTCAAGAAGTTTTTCAAGAATGTCACGATATTGCTTCACACCCTTAGAATTTTTGTATGCAAAATTCAAAATTGTCTTTTCATCATCAGTAAGTCCTGCAAGTGAAACATTGACATCCCTAATCTCAACATAATCATTAAGTGCATTAAGCAAAAGTTTCAAGAAGATTGTGTTTCCATTGATGATGTTGTCAACCGCCATCAAATAACCTTTTCTGTCCAAAACCTTTTCAAGCAAACTATATTCGCTGAGATAGTTTTGGATTTCAAGCAGTGTTTGTGTAAATTCTTCTTCAACTTCCTTTTCCTTTTTGTTTACCCTGCTTTTCTCAATTGGGTAAAGTGGGAAGACAACTTTTGACCAGTTGAGTCTTTTATACATTTTTGGATAGTCAATTTTGCATATCATTTTGACAAAAGGTTTCAAATCTTTTGTGCTTTCAAAATCACTTTCAAGAGTGAAAACCATAAGTTGTCTTGCATGGTTGTATTTTGCAGTGTCAAAAGGAATAAGGTTTTGAGTCAAAAGCCCCTTAAGATATGTCTTGACTTGATTGAGAATATGTATGTCCATATTTGGTTTGATATGGTCAATAAGTGGATTGTTTCGCTTGAGCTCAATATAGCGATAATAAAGTCCACTCTTGTTCTTTTCTCTTATCACTCTCAAAGTTTCATAGAGTCTTCTATAATCCATTGACAAAATTTGTTTGTTTTTGAGCATTTGCTTATAAACAACATAGTCAAAACTATTCTTTCCAATCTTTGCAGAGTTTGTGTACATTTCTTGCAAAGAAAGTCCAAATGGAGTTTTCATGAAAAGTGTGTCAGAGATAACTTCAAGTTCTTTAAGTTCTTTATCAATTTCACCTTGCACTTTTGAGAAATCTTCGTGAGAAGTTGGACGATAATTTTCTATCAAATCTTTGTGCATCTTGCTGCATCTGTCATAAAACTCAACCTTGTTTTTCTCCGCATCAGTAATAAACATACACTTTGAGTTAAGATTTTTAAGTCTGTTGAAAACAACATCAAGTGCAGCTTTTTTCTGTGAAACAACAAGCACTTTCTTATTTTTGCAAAGTGCATCAGAGATGATGTTCACAATAGTTTGAGATTTACCAGTTCCTGGAGGTCCGTAAATGACAATATTGCCAGCTTCGTTGAGTTTTGTGATGGCATTTTCTTGTGCAAAGTCGATGTCACTTATTGTGAAGACATTATTGTCTGCCTTTTTGTTTACTTTTGGAGTGTGGCCATAAATAAGTTGGTCAATTGCATCAGAAGAAAGATGCTTTTTCTCAAGCATTGCATAATCATTATAGATTGCATTTGCAAGTGGAAATCTTCCAATAACACATGAGTTTACAACCTTCAAATTGTCATATTTTGAAGTCGTTTCCTTGATGTTATCAAAAGAAACAAGTCCCCTTTCAAATCTGTCATCAATTTCAAACTTAAAACCAAAACTGTTTAAATAGTTTACAACATCCTTGACAGTCTTGAGTTTATAGTCAATAAGATTGTCAAACTCAGTTATCATTTCATCCATATTGAGATGCTTTTCTTTTGCCACTGCAATCATCAAAACTTTGTTAAACTGAACAAGTTCGTCATGCTTTGCTTCAATCGAAACAGAAGTGTCACTTTCCACATTTATCACAACAGGGAAAAGGATAAGTGGAGCCTTGATTTGCAAATCTTTGTTTACATAACCTGTCACAAAAGGATAACCGACAAAAAGTTCATATCTTCCTGTTTCCTTTTGTGACAGGTTATGTAAACAAAGATTTGCAAATCAAGGCTCCACT
>CAMOEU010000092.1 GCA_946612575.1 uncultured Clostridia bacterium | reverse complement strand
CAAAACATCAAGATTTCCATTCATAACTTCAATATTAAGTGTTGGAGAAGAAACCCCATCAACACCTGTTGCATTAAGGTTTAAATCTCCGTTCAAAGTTTTGATATCAACAATTGGAGAGATGATTGTGTCGATAGAATTTTCAAAACTGATTCCATTTGTCACTGTCAAAGTATCAAATTTGAAGTTTCCTTGTGAGCAATAAACATCCACACTATCAGCTGTAAATGTCCCAAAATTCATTGTTCCATTTTTATTTTTCAAAGTCACATCAACACCTGTCGCTGTGAATGTTTTGTCAAAATTAACTCTACCCTTTTCAGTTTCAATTGAAAGAGATGTCACTCCTGAGAAATTTGCATTATTATCATATGAAGTAATTCTTCCTGTGTTTGAAGAAAAGACTGCATTTCCACCAAGACTTTCTGTCTTGAAGTATTTTCCAAACATAATGCTTCCATTTGCAGTTTTGATGTTTGCAGAAGCCAAAGAGAATGTTTGGTCATGAATGTTTGTTTGATCTCCAAAATAAACATCACTTGCACCAGAAGCATCAACACTGAGTGAAACACCATTCAAGTTGAGATTGCTGTATCCGTTTATCACAACTTCAACATCCTTAGAGAAAAACAAGAAACCTGTGTTTTCCACGATATCAATTGTCAATGCACCGCCAGACAAAGAAACTTTATAATCAAAAGCCTTTGCATCTTTTGCAACAACAAAACCTTTTGCATTGTTTATGATATAAATTCCACCGCCTTTAGTGTTGTTCTTTTCAGCATTGTTTGAAACAACTGAAACTTTTGCATAATCACAATTGATTTTGACTGAATTTATACTTGCATAATCGATTTCAGCACCATTTGAGTCTTTTTCAACATATTGGTTTGTGTTTGAAGTGAAATACTGCATCCACAAAATTGTTTTGCCTGGATTGAACATCATAATAACAAGACAAACCATAAAAACAGCGAATATCAACAAGAAGAAAAGACCAAAATAGAAGAAAAAGCCTTTCTTAACTGTTCCTTGAGCCATATTCACCTCCTACAAAATGTAATTTACAAAATTATAATAGCATATTTAAGACGATTAGTCAATAAATCATTAGTCCAAAATTGCTTTGATTCTTCTAATTCCACTTGAAGAACTTTCTTCCTTAATAATCTTAACATGATGCAAATCTTTTGTGTTTACAGCATGAGGACCGCCACATATTTCCTTCGAAACATCTCCCATTGTGTAAACCTTAACAACATTTCCATATTTGCTTTCAAAAACACCAACAGCACCGCTGTTTTTTGCATCTTCGATTTTCATTTCTTCACACTTGACAGGAATAGCCATAGAAACAGCATCATTAACAAATTTTTCAAGTGTTGCAATTTCTTCTGCCGTCATCTTGTGATCAAGATTGAAGTCAAGTCTAAGTCTTTCTGGAGTGATATTTGAACCTTTTTGCATAACTTGTGGACCAAACATTTTTCTAAGCCCAGCCATCAAAAGGTGTGTTGCTGTGTGAAGCTTTGCACTTTCATAAGAATTGTCAGCAAGGCCGCCTTTGAAAGTCCCTGCAGAAGCAGTTCTACTCTTTTCTTGATGTTCTTCAAAAGCTTTCTTAAAGCCTTCTTCATCAACACTATAACCTCTTTCTTCGGCAAGTTCTTTTGTTATTTCAAAAGGAAAACCAAATGTGTCAAAAAGTCTAAACACAGCTTTTCCAGAAATTACATTTTCGACTGTTTCGCCTTTTTGAGCGGCAAAAGCCTTGTGTTTTTCGATCCCCGAAATCACTTTTTCAAATTCTTTGTGACCTTCATCAAGAGCCTTTGAGAATTTCTCAACTTCCTTAACAAGTTCGTCCTTGATAAAGTTTCTGTTTCTGTCAATATCTTTATAATCAACTCCGTGTTTATCAACATAGATGTCGATGATATCAACAAAATACTTTGTGTCAAACTTGATGTTTCTTGCATGATTTACTGCACGACGGATAAATCTTCTCAAAATATAGCCTTGTCCAACATTTGAAGGAACAACACCTTTTGCATCGCCCAAAACAAACATTGCAGATCTAAGATGGTCAGTGATAATTCTGTAAGATTTCTTTGCAGATTCGCTGTCATTATATTTAACTTCAGCCTTAGAATTGATAAAGTCAATAACCTTCTTGAAAATCCCAGAGTCATAGACAGACTTAAGTCCATTCAAAACAACAACAGTTCTCTCAAGACCCATACCAGTGTCAATGTTTGGTCTAGCCAAAAGTTTTGCCTTTTCGCCAGCATTCTCAACCTTGTATTGCATAAAAACATCATTCCAAATTTCAAGATATTTTCCACAACTGCAAGCAGGTGAACAATTTGGTCCACACTTTGGTTTTCCTGTGTCATAAAACATTTCTGTGTCTGGTCCACAAGGTCCAACTCCACCACCAAGAGCCCACCAGTTGTGCTCTTTTGGAAGATAGAAAACTTCTTCAATTCCACAATCTTTCCAAGTCTTGTATGCAAGTTCGTCCTTTGGTGCAGTTTCATCTCCAGCAAAAACAGAAACGGCAAGTTTTTTCTTGTCAATTCCAAGATATTCTTTGCTTGTCAAAAATTCATAAGAATATCTTATCATTTTTTCTTTGTCGCATTCACCCAAAAACCAGTTTCCAAGCATTTCAAAAGAAGTAAGGTGACTTTCGTCGCCGACTGAATCAATATCGTTTGTTCTCATACATCTTTGAATGTCACAAATCTTATCTCCTGCAGGATGTTTTTGTCCTAAAAGATAAGGAACAAGTGGATGCATTCCAGCAGTTGTGAAAAGC
>CAMOEU010000091.1 GCA_946612575.1 uncultured Clostridia bacterium | reverse complement strand
TATATCATCTCCAACAATCTCAACAACATCAAATCGCACATCACTCTCACTCTTCCCTTCAAGCATAAGATAAATTTCTGCCACTTTTTTTATTTTGTTAGCCTTTCTCATATCCACTGCTTCAACAGGTCTGCCATAAGCAAGAGTTTGTCTTCTTTTAACCTCGACAAAAACGATAGTTTTTTTATCTTGAGCGATGATATCAATTTCGCCTATTTTGTTGGAATAATTCATCTGCAAAATTTTATATTTTTGTTGCTTCAAAAAATTGGCAGCAAGAATTTCGCCGCCAGTGCCCTCAATTTTGTTTCTAACATTCTTAAATTGTTTGTCGTATCTATACATAACCTAGTCCAGTGTAAGTTTCCCGATTCTACACTTTCTAAAATCATCAACAACCACTCTTGCTGCCCTGTCAACATCAACATCTCCGCCAGGCAAAACATATTTTCTTGAAAGTGCGATATCCTCGATGGTTTGGGCATCTTTATATCTTTGAGAAACAGCATCTGGATAGAGATTTTTAAGAAGAGCCAAAAGTTCGACAGAAAGTTCATAGAAGTCAAGAATTTCATCTCTAACACTGCCCACATAAGCAAGTTTTTTCGCAACTTCTTGGTCTTCAATATTTGGATACAGTGTCCCAGGTGTGTCGTATATTTCAATTCCATCGCCAAGTGGAAGCCACAAGCCTTTTTTTGTCACTCCAGCTTTGTTTCCTGTTATTGCTTTTGCTTTTTTACTGAGATTGTTCACCAAAGTGCTCTTGCCACAATTTGGAATACCCACAACCATTGTTCTGATTGTTGGTTTGATTCCCTTAGACTTATATTTTTCAATTTTTTCGCTTGCAAGTTTCTTTATCTTTGCAATAATCGCATCACTTTTTCCTGAAAGTGTGCTGTTAAACAAAATATAGTCACTGTTTTGTGATCTAAACTGTGGCAAAATCGCTTTAATCTTGTTTTCATCTGCCATGTCAATTTTGTTGAAAACATAAAGAGTTGGTTTGTTTTGAGTGAGATTTGAAAGAGATGGATTCATAGATGATAATGGGATTCTGGCATCAAGAAGATACAGCACAACATCAACTTTCTTGAGTTGTTCTGCAATGTCTCTAAGTGCTTTGTTCATATGACCTGGAAACCAGTTTATTTTCATACTACCCCCATATATTGTGTGATATGCATTGAATAATACACTTAGTCTTGTGTATTATTCAAAAGGTCACTTCTTCTTGATTTTGTCCTTTCAAGACTTTGTTTTTTTCTCCATTTCTCCACTTCGCCGTGATTTCCAGACACCAAAACATCTGGAACTTTGAGCCCCATAAACTCTTGTGGCCTTGTGTATTGTGGATATTCCAAAAGTCCATTTGAAAAACTCTCATCAGTCAAACTGTCGCTTGAAAGCACACCATCAACAAATCTTGAAAGACAATCAATAATCACCATCGTTGGCAATTCTCCACCTGTGAGCACATAATCTCCAATTGATATTTGTTCGATTGGAAAAAGTTCAAAAATTCGTTCATCAACACCTTCATAGTGACCACAAACAAAAATCAAGTGTTCATATTTTGAAAGTGTTTGTGCTTTTTTCACAGACAAAACTTCCCCAACTGGAGATGGAAAGATGATTTTGGCATCTTTTTCATAAACCGAATTTATTGCATCAAAAAGAGGCTGAACAGTCATAAGCATCCCCGCTCCGCCACCAAAAGGATAATCATCACATTTTTTGTGCTTATCTTTTGAAAAATCCCTTATATTTATGATGTTAAATTCCAAAAGTCCATTTTCCACTGCATTATCAAGGATGCTTGTCTTAAGTGGAGAAAAACTTTCAGGAAAAAGAGTCAAAATATCTATCTTTATCATTCCTGACTTACCTTTGCACCATCAAATTCTTTTTTTATTGCAAAAAATTCTTTGCCCTGTTTTTTGAAAATATCCTTTCTGAAAGGCACTTCATACAGATGTTCGTCTTCTTTGACAATAAGAATGTCGTCAAAACCATAGTTCTCCACACCCATAATCTGCCCTAAACGATTTCCATTTTCATCAAAAAGTTCTCTGCCAATCAAATCATCAATAAGATAATCATCGACAGCAAGTTTATCAAAATCTTCTCTTGTTATGTAAACAAGCTTGTTTCGATATTTTTCAGCAACGGTTCTGTCTTTAATCTCTTCAAACAAAACATAACCATATCCAAGTCTGAATGTCGCAGTCTTCACTGGAGATGGTTTATGTTCGATATAAAGATTATGTTTTCCATTAAAAATCGCAGGAATATCTATCAAGGGAAGAATTTTCACTTCCCCTTTGATACCCTGCGGTTTAATGATTTTGCCCACACAGACAAATTCCATATTATTCTCCAAATTTAACAAAAACCTTTTTGTGAGTTTTTGCTCCGACAGACTTCATAACAGTTCTGATGCTGTTTGCAGTCTTTCCGCTTTTTCCAATAACTTTGCCAACATCTTCACCGGCAACTTTCACTTTGTATGTGATTGCTTTTTCATCTTCTTCTTTTGTCACTTCAACTGCTTTTTCATCAGAAACAAGTGATTTAACGAGAAAATTTAAAAGTTCGTCCATAGTCTTTCTCCTTATTTGTTTTCTGTGTTGATAGCACCACTCTTAACCAAAACTGATTTTGCAGTTTCTGTTGGTGTAGCACCATTTTTAAGCCATTGTTGAGCTTTTTCGTTGTCAATCTTGATTTCTGCTGGGTTTGTAAGTGGATTGTATGTTCCAAGAAGGTCAATATATTTTCCATCTCTTGGGCTTCTTGAATCAGCAACAACTACTCTGTAGAAAGGTGATTTTTTGTCTCCCATTCTTGTAAGTCTAATTTTAACAGCCATTTTAGTTCTCCTTTTAATTAAATTTTGCAAAATTCAATTTACAATTACATT
>CAMOEU010000090.1 GCA_946612575.1 uncultured Clostridia bacterium | reverse complement strand
TATTAAGGATGTCATCATCCGAAGTTTTTTCTTTTGCTCCAAAATATGCTTTTTTGATTCTTGCATTCAAAATTGCACCAGCACACATAGGGCAAGGCTCAAGTGTGACATAAATTTCGCAGTCTTCAAGTCTCCAGCTTTTCATTTTTTTGCATGCTTTTTCAATTGCTATAATTTCGGCATGCTTGATTGCATTTTGCTTTCTTTCACGGCAGTTATATCCGGTGGAAATGATTTTCCCATCTTTCACAATCACAGCACCGATTGGCACTTCCTGTTTTTTTAATGCTTTTTCTGCCTGTTTCAAGGCTTCATCCATAAACTTGTTCATATCATCATTTTAAACTAATTTTGACAAATTGTCTAGCATTTGTTTGATTTAATTTTTTTGTTATGTTATTATCTTGATTATGAGTAAACAAGAATTGGAAGAATTGAAGTCAAAACTTCAAAAAAGAAATTTTTACACAGTAAACGACTCGAGTTGGGTGTTTTTTTGGTGCTTAATTGTGCCATTTGTGATTGGACTTGTGTTTATGTATGTGTCAATGTCCTTCACAGGGGTTAAGGATGCAACAGAACTTTTCAAAAATCACTTGTGGTTTGCAATAATAATGACAATGCTCACTGAAGTTGTGTTTTTTGTCGTTTATCTTTTCTACAGCAAAACATACAGAATCAAACTTACTTCTTGTGGTTTGTCTTTTAAAAATGCAAATCCAAAAATGGCATTCCTAAGCATAGGCCTTGGAATTTTGGCATTCTTTGGTTTTGTTGGTCTAATCGAAGGTGTTTTTGGAAATTTCTTCTCTTGGATTGGTGTGAAAAGCAGCGGATTGCATTTGCCAAATGATACAATAGGCTGGCTTTTTGTAAACATCTTGCTTGTTGGATTTTTGCCAGCAATTTGCGAGGAAATTATTTTTAGGGGAATGATATTTAAAGGGCTTAGAAGGACTTTTCCTCCACTTGTTGCTTCTGCAATCACCGCACTTCTTTTTGCACTTATGCATCAAAACATTATTCAATTTGTCTATCCTCTTGTTTTGGGCTTTGCACTTTGTCTTGTTATGGAAAAGACAAACAATTTGCTTTACACGATGCTTATCCACTTGTTTAACAACATAACAACAATTGTGGTTGATTTTCTTATTAGAAAAGGCATTTTGAATTGGTCTTTTGCAGGGATGCCATGGTGGGCATATATAATTTCAATCTTGGCGGCTGCAGTTGTTGTTTTGATTTTTGTTTTGATTTATAAATTTGTTATTTCAAAAGAGAAAAAAGTCGAAGTTGAAGAAGAAGGGGAAGAGATTCCATCATATTCAAAAAAGATTGGTGGACTTCCACTTATTTTCTATTTCTCAGCTGCAATAGCGATTGCAATTATTGTGGTAAACCTATTTTGATTTGAATAAGATAGACTAGCGGAGTTTTTATGAACGAAAAAATTGAAAAAAGGATAAATCTTCTTACAAACATCATCTTTTTTGTGATTGTTGTTTTGTTTGTTGCGGTGAGAATATGCTCTCACTACGGTCTTTTTTCGTTTTTGGGTGAGTATGGTTCATACTTTTTGAGTCTGTTTGTGCAAATTGGGCTCATCTTTGGTTTGCCAACAATTTTGATGAAGATTTTGTCAAAATCAAAATATAAAGAAGTGATTTCTTTTTGTTGCTACAAAAAGACAACAACAAAAGTGATACTCCTTTCATTTGTGCTTGGAATAATTGTGTTTTTCCTTAATGTTTATGTTTCAAGTTTTTTCAACAATTTGATTGAAAGATTTGGCTACAAACACACGACATACACATCGTCAATCGACTCAACATGGTGGGGACTGCTTCTCAATCTTTTATGCACAGCAGTTTTGCCTGCGGTGTGTGAAGAAACACTTTGTCGTGGACTTTTGCTTAATGGGCATTCGATGGTGGGACTTAAGAAAAGCATTTTGATTTCTGGGCTCTTGTTTGGACTTTTGCACCTTAATATCGAACAATTTTTCTATGCAACACTTATTGGACTTTTCCTTGCATACTTGTGCTGGGGTTGCGGTTCGATATGGCCTTGTATTATTGTGCATTTTATGAACAATGCTCTTTCGGTTGTGCTTAACTTTGCAAATGCAAAAGGTTGGGCTGCGGGAAGTGTGTTTGAGTGGATTTCAAAACTTGTTTCAGCAAATGGATTTTTAGGTTTCTTGCTTTTCTTCCTTTTTTTGTGTTTGCTTTTCTATTTGGCTTTTTACTTTGCAAGGATTATGTTTATATCATCATTTAAATCAAGCTTTGTGGACAAGGAGAGGGAGTTTGCTTCGTTTGCTGTAAGAGAATCTTATTTCAGTCAAGTTGATTCTTTAAAAAAACAAAATTCGGTGCCTGATCTTAAGGATGAAATTGAAGTTTTGGAAAATGATACGATAGAAAAGTTTGCAGACAAAAATTTTGAGAAAATTCTCAAAACGGCTGTTGTTAGTGAGGCAAAACAAAAAACTGTGCCTATGAGCAATGCTTCAAAAGTCTTTTTAATCGGCTCGATTGTGCTTTCGGCTGCAATAACAATTTTGACATTTGTTTGGGGGATTTTATGATAAATATCAATCTTGTTTGTGTGGGGAATATAAAAGAAAAGTTTTCTAAAGAACATATTGCAGAATATCAAAAAAGACTGTCTGCTTTTTGCAATCTGAATATAGTTGAAATCAAAGAGCAAAATCAATTTGAAAACAAAGATGTTATTCTTGAAAAAGAAGGGCAGGAGATAGAGAAAAAACTTAAGGGTTATGTGATTTTGTGCGATATAAATTCAAAAGAACTTTCAAGTGAGAAGTTTGCTGAAAAACTTGAAAGTTTGTCGCTTTCAAACTCAACAATAACATTTGTGATTGGCGGCTCTTATGGAGTAAGTGAAAATGTGAAAAAACTTGCAAACGAAAAAATTTCATTTTCG
>CAMOEU010000089.1 GCA_946612575.1 uncultured Clostridia bacterium | reverse complement strand
AATAAATGCGGTTTTTGTTTCTTCTTTCAAATCTTCAATTTTGCAGAAATTTTTCCCAAAAATGTTTTCTGTTTCCATCCTTTTTCCGTCTTTTGAAAATAAGTTGACTGCTAAGGTTTCTCCGCTTAGACTTTCGGCATTCACCGGCAATTGTTTATATTTGAGATATTTAACAAGCACAAAACTGAATGCAAACACCACCACAAATGAAATGGCAAGAAATGATATAATTAGACCTTTTCTGACAATTTTCTTCATTTTTCTATTATGTGCCATTATTTGCTAAAAATACTCTTATAGACTTGCAAAAAAACTATTTTTTCTGTATAATTGTGCTATGAAATATTTTATAGTAACATACGGATGCCAGATGAATGTGCACGATTCAGAAAGACTGGCTGCAATTTGCGAAAAGATGGGCTATACTCTTGCTGACAAGAGAGAAGATGCCGACCTTATTATTTTTAATACCTGTGCAATAAGAGAAGGGGCAGAAGACAGAGTTTTCGGCAATGTTGGTGCTCTTAAAAGGATGAAAAAACAAAAGAAAGATTTGATTATTGCTGTTGTTGGTTGTATGACACAAAAGCAGTCAACGGCAAATTACATAATGAACACTTTCCCATTTGTTGATATCGTTTTGGGTACATTCAATTTGCCTGATTTTGAATATTATGTCAATGCTGTCAAAAAAGGAAGACAGCTTGCTGTTTTGCCGGAAGGAGAACTCAACGAGACTGTGCCTTACAAGCGAACAAGCGGAGACAATGCTTGGGTGACAATTATGCAAGGCTGCAACAATTTTTGCACATATTGCATTGTGCCATATGTTAGGGGCAGAGAAAAGAGCAGAAGCGAAGAAAACATTTTGAAGGAAGTTAGAGAGATTGTTGCCGAAGGTAAATACAAGAAAATCACACTTTTGGGGCAAAATGTAAACTCTTATGGCAAAGACCTCAATCCTCAAGTTTCGTTTGCAAAACTGCTTAAGGATGTCTGTGCAATTGAAGGCGATTTCAAAGTTTGGTTTATGTCTTCTCATCCAAAGGATTTCACTGATGATGTGATTGATGTTATTGCAACAGAGGATAAAGTGCTTAAAGATATTCATTTGCCAGCACAAAGCGGAAGCAGTAGAGTGCTTAAGGCGATGAACAGAAATTATACAAGAGAGAAGTATCTTGGAATAATCAAAAAAATCAGAGAAAAAATTCCAAATTGTAGAATCACAAGCGACTTTATTGTTGGTTTCCCTACAGAAACTGAAGAAGAATTTCAAGAAACAATGAGTCTTGTCAATGAAGTTAAGTTTAACAGCATTTTTGCTTTCATTTACTCTCCAAGAGAAGGAACTGTTGCAAGCAGAATGGAACAAGTCCCTCAAGAGATTAAACAAAGAAGAGTAAACGAACTTTTGGCACTTGAAAAGAAAATACAAAAGCAGGAAGGAATAAAATAGTGGCAACAAGCGAAGTTAAAAAACCATCTCTTATGATGCAACATTATCTTCAAATGAAAGAGCAATATAAAGATTGCATTCTCTTTTATCGTCTTGGTGATTTTTACGAGCTTTTCTATGAAGATGCAATTGAGATTTCAAATGTGCTTGATTTGACTTTGACAGGCAAAAATTGTGGGCTTGATGAAAGAGCTCCAATGTGCGGAGTGCCTTATCATGCGGCTGAAGGGTATATTGCAAAACTTGTTTCTCTTGGCTATAAGGTGGCTGTGTGCGAACAACTCACTGAGCCTAAAAAAGGTGTGAAGATTGTCGAGAGAGATGTTGTTAGGGTTATCACACCAGGCACGGTTGTTGAAGACTCTATGCTTGAAGAGAGAAAAAACAACTACATTATGAATATGTTTTTGGACAATGAAAAATTGTCTGTTGTTTATTGCGACATAACAACAGGCGAGTTTTCGTTGTGTCATTTTGATGGTGGGATTGAAAGCAATTTCTCTGACCTTTTATCGAGAATTTGCCCATCAGAAGTTTTGGGAAATCAAGCTGCAAAAGAATTTTACAACAATCTTGCAATCTTGAAATTTGGAATTTATCCAAAATTTGAACAATATTTTGAATATGCCTATGAAAAATCAAAAGCGACTGCAAACATTCAAAAACAATTTGGAGAAAATGCAGTTTCCGTTTTTGAACTTTCTTCAAACAAACAAGATATTCCTGCAGTTGGTGCACTTGTGGAATATTTGGAAGAGACTCAAAAAAGATCACTTAAAAATATCTGCAAAATCACAAAAGTCAAAAACAATCAGTTTATGACAATTGATATGAACACAAGACGAAATCTTGAGCTTGTTGAGTCAATCAGAGAAAGAAAAAAATATGGCTCACTTTTGTGGCTTATGGATCAGACAAAAACCAGTATGGGAGCCAGAAGATTCAGGTCAATGTTTGACCAGCCTCTTCAATCAGCAAAAGAGATAAACGAAAGATTGGATGCGGTGGAAGAACTTTCAAAAAATCTTATTCTTAGAGATAGAATAAGCGAGACATTATCACAAATTAGAGATGTTGAAAGAATATGTGGAAAAATCGCTTATGGAAATATTTTGCCAAAAGATATGCTTGCTCTTAAACAATCTTTGGAGCAAATTCCAAACATAAAAAATCTTCTTTCAAATTGCAAGACAGAAAAACTTGTTAAAGCAAGGGAAAACCTGTTTGATTATAAAGAAATCGTCTCTTTGCTTGATAGGGCGATTGTGGAAAATCCACCAGCACTTTTGAAAGATGGCGGATATATCAAAGACGGGTTTAATGAAGAGCTTGACAGTCTTCGTGATGCAAGAAACCTAGGCAAACTTGAATGTGAAAAACTTGAAGAACTTGAAAAAGAGCGAACAGGAATCAAAAATCTAAAAATCAAATCAAACAGTGTGTTTGGTTTTTACATCGAAGTAAGCAAGGGACAAACCGACCTTGTGCCACTTAGATACATCCGTA
>CAMOEU010000088.1 GCA_946612575.1 uncultured Clostridia bacterium | reverse complement strand
TTATGCAAGACTATGCCATTTTGTTAGTGAAAACGGCTTATTTTGTTTGGAAAAATGGGGCTGTTTATTGTAAAATAAAGGTATTCTAAGGAGTTTTTATGGACAAGACATATCAACCTTCAAATTTTGAAAGCAAAATATATCAAAAATGGCTTGAAAAGAAATATTTCAGTGCAAGACCTGACAAAAACAAAAAGAAGTTTAGCATCAGTATGCCACCACCAAATGTGACTGGTAAGGCACATGTTGGTCATGCTTTAAACAATACAATCCAAGACATTATCATTCGTTATAAGAGAATGCAAGGCTTTGAAGCTCTCTGGACACCAGGGACAGACCATGCCGCAATTGCGACTGAGGCAAAAGTTGTTGCGGCTCTTGAAAAGGAAGGCCTTAAAAAAGAAGAAATTGGAAGAGAAGAGTTTATCAAAAGAGGTTGGGATTGGTATAAGACTTATGGCGACATAATCTGCAATCAATTCAAAACTCTTGGCATTTCTTGTGATTGGGACAGAAAGGCTTTCACAATGGATGAAAACTTAAATCGTGCAGTCAAACATTCTTTTGTTGAATACTACAAGAATGGATATATCTATAAAGGTAAGAGAGTTATAAATTATTGCCCAAAGTGTAAGAGTTCTATTTCTGATATTGAAAATGAATATAAAGAGCAAACCACAAAACTTTGGCATATAAGATATCCTTTTGAGGATGGAAATGGCGGAATTGTTGTTGCGACAACAAGACCTGAAACACTTTTTGGAGACACTGCTGTTGCTGTCAATCCAAGGGATAAAAGATATAAAGATGTCATTGGCAAGAATGTTATTTTGCCTATTGTAAACAAGCCTATTCCTATTGTTGCTGACGAATATTGCGAAATGGGATTTGGTACTGGTGCAGTTAAGATTACACCTGCACACGATCCAAACGACTATGACTTGGGGCTTAGACACAATTTGCCTATGGTCACAGTTATTGATGATGATGGAAAACTCAACGAAAATGCTGGAAAATTTGCCGGACTTGACAGAATTGAAGCAAGAAAACCTATTGAAGAAGAACTTAAAAAACTTGGTGTTTTGGTTAAGACTGAAACATACAAAAACAAGGTGGGTTGCTGCTGCCGTTGCGGCACTATGACAGAGCCTAAAGTTTCTGAGCAATGGTGGGTTAAAATGAGCGAACTTGCAAAACCAGCTATTGAAGCTGTGAAAACAGGCGAACTTAGATTTGTCCCAAAAAGATATGAAAAACAATATCTCAATTGGCTTTGCAACATTCAGGACTGGTGTATTTCAAGACAATTGTGGCTCGGACACAGAATTCCTGTTTACACTTGTGAAAACTGTGGGTATGTTGATGCATATGAAGAAGAACCAAAAGTTTGTCCAAAGTGTGGCAAACACAAGTTCTCTCAAGATCCAGATGTTTTGGACACTTGGTTTAGCTCAGCTCTTTGGCCTTTCTCTACACTTGGTTGGCCAAATGAAACTGAAGACTATAAATATTTCTATCCTACAAATGTGCTTGTGACTGCTTATGATATCATAACTTTCTGGGTTGTTAGAATGGTGTTTAGCGGTTTGCATTTTACAAAACAAGTGCCATTTAAAGATGTTGTCATAAACGGAATGGTCAGAGATGCTCAAGGAAGAAAAATGTCTAAAAACCTTGGCAATGGTATTGACCCAATGGAGGTTATTGCAGAGTATGGTGCTGACAGTTTGAGACTTTCTCTTGTCAACGGAACATCTCTTGGAATGGATATTTCTTACAGCACAGACAAGGCAAAAGATTGCAAAGTGTTTATAAACAAACTCTATAATGCAAGCAAATTTGTTATATCAAACACAGAAGGGCTTAAGAGCAAACCACTTTCTGCTTTCAAACTTGAAGAAAAAGATAAGTGGATTTTGTCAAAACTTCAAAACTTGATTAAATCTACAACAAAGAATTTTGATAAATATGCTTTTGGTGTGACATCTGTAAACTTGATTGATTTCACAGTAAACTGCTTCTGCGATTGGTATATTGAAGTGTCAAAAATTGATTTGTATGGAAATGATAAAGAGAAGAAAGAAAAGGCTCAAAACATTTTGCTTTATGTTTTGACAACAATCTTGAAACTTTTCCATCCATACATTCCATTTGTCACAGAAGAGATTTATCAAAACTTGCCAGAACACGAAGAAACAATTATGCTTTCAAAATTCCCTGTTGCTGACAGCAAACTTACATTCAAAGATTTGAAATTTGAGAGCATTATCAATGTTGTTAAGGCAATCAGAGGCACAAGAAGCGAATATAACATTCCTGACAACAAAAAGACAAAAATTTCGATTTTGCCTGTTGCTGAAGAAAAACTTTTGAAGGAAAGCTGCGATGTTATTGCAAAACTTGCACTCGGAAGTCAAGTTGAGATAATTTCAAAGGAGCCTACAGAAAAATCTGCAAAGATTTCTACTTCAATTTGCAATATTTTCTTGCCTATGGGTGACCTTGTTGATGAATCACAGGAAAAGGAAAGAAAAGACAAGAAGATTGAAGAACTCAAGTTTGAAATTGCAAGATCTGAAAAGATGCTTTCAAATGCTGGTTTTGTTGCAAAAGCTCCAAAAGCACTTGTTGATGCAGAAAAGGCAAAACTTGAAAAAAATAAAGAATTTTTGAAACAACTTATTGACAACTAACACAAAATGCCTTATATTTTAATAAAAAAATAAGGGGTGTGTTAATGAGAAAAATAAGTGATATCGAAAATGAATACAACAAATACAACAGTATTGTTCCAAATTATCTTTCTTTTGCAAAGATGAAGATGGAGTCAAATGTTTCGGATGCACTTGGAGTTTTTAAGAATGCGGAAAGATTTTCAAAAGAAATGATTGAAGATGCGATTTTGCTTAACGATGAAGAAAAAGTTGAAAGAGCGGAAAACCTTTTGAAACAATCAAAAGATGGAATCGCTGCTTGTGGAATCGCTGCTTGTAAAGAAAAACAATAAAAGACCAAATAATTTTGGTCTTTTTTTTGTTT
>CAMOEU010000087.1 GCA_946612575.1 uncultured Clostridia bacterium | reverse complement strand
AGGAAAACCTATTGAAAATGGTAGGGCATTGCTTCATATTTTAAATTCTGATGAAATTGTTTGTGCAGGAAAGGCAAACATGCTTAAGGCAATATGTGATTTAATAGGAATTGCTTGTATGACTAGAGCATGTGATGGACACATGGTAGTTACTGCTGCAATAAACGATCCAAAATACAGCATTTATGCACCTGTTGATGCAGACCCAACAAATCAAACACCAGAATCTCTTGTTTTGTCACATGATAAAAATCCAATTGATAAAGAGATTTTTGTAAAGGTTGATTGGATTGCAGAAATGTCCCCAAGCGAAGAGGATTGGCTATACAAAAAATCAGGACTCGACAAGGTTCCACCAGAGCTTTTAAATGCTTCCAGAAAAGAATTTACAGAGAGAGATCTGTTTTTGAGAAAAGAATTTTCGAAAATCTCAAAAGAATTTGGGGCAGATGGAAGCTGTCTTGACAATTTTGATTCGCTAAATAAGACATTTGATGCTTATGATTATATGACAAACTTTTTAGATAAAATAAAGGGCATTATTGTTAATGAAAGATCAAACGGGGAAGCAGCTAACTCCAATTTGGAAAAATTGAGAAGTAAATATTACTATGACGCAAACTTTCGATTTGAAAGAGATGTTTTATGGGATTTGAGTGAACCATTTATGAAATTAGATGAGTTGAGAAACTTCTCTTCGGATTTTAAGAATAATGTCTTTGGAACAGAAATATGGTATTCTGGAATAATTAAGCAAATCAAAGAGAAGTATAAGGATTTGAATGAGGATTCAATAAAGAAGTTTGAAACGGATTACAAACAACAGGTGGTTTCACAGATTGATTCAATAATGGCCATGTGTAATGAAAAGAAAGAAGAAATATCTCGTGAATTTGAGCAAATGAAATTGTATGTTCAAGGGTGGACAAAGAAACAGGAATTGTTGAAAAAACAAACTATTTCTGTTGGTAAAAAAGTGGAAAATTTGGCAAAGTCATTGATTGAATTGCAACATGCTCATGCAGAAAACAATCGAGAAGTTCCACGTGCGATTATTATTGGTGCACAGATTGATGGAGCAAAAACAACAACTTATCCAAAAGAGACACAAGAAAGTCAAGAAGAATATTGGAAAAAATATGCAAGTGATATGGGATATAACCCAAATATGATTATTCCTACTGCAGAAAAAAAAGATTTTTCTCAAAAAGATTTATAATAAAAAAGACCGAATTTTCGGTCTTTTTTGATTTCTTTTTACATCTCTGTGATGAGTTTGATGAAGTTTGTGACATCTTTAAATTGTCTATAAACTGAAGCAAATCTTACATAGGCAATTTCATCAACAGCTTTGAGTTTTTGCATAATCATCTCGCCAATTTCTTGAGAAGGAATTTCTTGGCGAAGAGAATTTTGAATTTGTTTTTCAATGTCTGCTGCCATTTGATCAATTTGGGCGATTGAAACAGGTCTCTTTTCGCAAGCCTTAATCATTCCGCTCTTAACTTTTTCAATTGAAAATGGTTGTCTGCTGCCATCTTTTTTTACGACCAAAATAGGCACAGTTTCGATTGTTTCATATGTTGTGAATCTTTTTCCGCATTGAAGACACTCTCTTCTTCTTCTGATTGAGTTTGTTTCTTCTGTGCTTCTAGAATCCAAAACTTTGCTGTCTTCACATCCGCAATAAATACATTTCATAGGTTTTTCTCCTTTTCTATAGGTCTATTTTAACACAATATTTTGTATTATGTAAAACATTTTGACACAATTTATTTAAAAGTTTGAAAGTGTGAGTATATTGGAAGAAAAAGAATAATATTCTAGAATATGAAGACTTTGGACAAGCAAAAATCGGGACAAATTTATGAAATTGAAGGTGTTTTTTGTGCAAATAAGAAATATCTTTTCAGGCTTTTGGAACTTGGTTTTGTCCCAGGGCAGAAGGTGGAGATTTGCAAAAAATCAATTTTAAAAAGAGTGTTTCTTGTAAAAATTAGGGGTGGACTTTTGTCAATAAGAGCAAATCTTCTCAGGTTTGTGAGTGTGAAATGAAAAACATAATTCTCGTGGGAAATCCAAATTGTGGCAAGTCCACTTTCTTCAACTCTTTTACAGGTGCAAAGGAGCATATTGGCAATTGGCATGGTGTGACAACATTGTGTAAGGAAAGAAAAGTTGAGAGAAACGGTAAAGTTTATAGTGTTGTTGACACACCGGGGATATATTCGCTCTCTGCTTTTTCGTTTGAGGAAGAGGAGTCGATAAAATATCTAAACTCTCACAAACGGGACAAGATAATAAACATTTGTGACAGAGATAATATTCAAAAAAATCTTTATCTTTCACTTTGTTTGATGGAAGAAGGATTTGATGTTTCACTTCTTATCAATTGCACAAAGAAAAAAGCAAAAAGGGTGATTGATGCCACAAAACTGTCAAACGAACTTGGCATCAAAGTTTGTCTTGTCAATGCTTCGAAAAAGAATGAAACAAAAAATCTTGAAGAAAGTTTTTTTGAGAAAAAAGGTTCTGTTATTCCAAAATATTTTGATGAAAATTTCAAAAACAAAAGTGAAATAGATAAGGCAAAAATAAGGTATGAATATATAGATGCTTTGCTTGAAAAAACATCAAAAAAAGTGAGAGAAAATGGCGGGAAAATTGACAGAATTTTGCTCAACAAATTTTTTGCTTTGCCAATATTTTTTGTGTTGATGCTTGGGATTTTTTATCTAACATTTTTCACTCTTGGAAACAGATTGTCCAATCTTTTAAACAGTTTTTTTGAAATTTTTTCGCATCCGGTTTTAGATTTTCTTGCAAAAAATGTCGGAAAAGGTTTTTTGTTTAATTTGTTTGAAACGGCAATTTTTGGTGGAGTGTCAACAATTTTGTCTTTTCTGCCACAGGTGGTTTTGCTCTTTTTCTTTTTAAATATTTTTGAAGAAAGTGGATATCTTTCAAGGGTTGCATTTTTGTTTGACGATTTGCTTTCAAAAATAGGACTTTCAGGAAAGAGTGTTTACACAATTTTGATGAGTTTTGGGTGCTCCACTTCCGCAATTATGACAAGCAAAATCTCTGACAGCGAAAATGCAAAAACAAAAGCTGCAATTGTGTGCCCATACCTGAGTTGTTCTGCAAAAATTCCTATTTATTTGGTTTTGGGGACAGCATTTTTTGGAAGAGCAAATGTCTTTGTGATTTTTCTTA
>CAMOEU010000086.1 GCA_946612575.1 uncultured Clostridia bacterium | reverse complement strand
TTCTTGCAAGCAATTTCATTTGTTCAACTTACTTTGCCTGGTCTTGCCGGAATTATTTTGAGTATCGGTATGGCAGTGGACGGAACAGTTATTATCTTCGAAAAGTTTAGAGAAGAATACAAAAACGGCAAAAAGATTCCATCTGCGGTTAAGGGCGGATTTAAGTCTGCATTCTGGCCAATTTTTGACAGTAATATCACAACAATCATCACAGGTATTGTGCTTTACATTTTGGGAACAGCATCAATCCAAGGATTTGCAATAACACTTCTTATTGGTATTGTGCTTTCAATGTTTATGAATCTTGTTCTTCTTAGAGTCTTTGCAAAATGGTATGTAAACATAAACAGTGTAAAGGCAAAGAGACTTAGACTTCCAAAACAAGTTAGGGCATATAAAGAGCCTAATGAAGTGGTTGTAGGAGGTCAAGCAAATGAGTAAATTTAAAAAGACAAAACTTTCATTTGATGAAAGAATTACAAACACAAAATTTGACTTCTGCAAAAACTTGAAATGGTTTTTGATTGCACCAATCGCAATTGTGCTTGTCGGAATAATTATGTTGTGCACAATGGGCTTCAATCTTGGTATTGATTTCACTGGCGGCTCAAATATGACAGTTTATATTGATAGTGATGCTTCTTACGGCACAAAACTTGATATAAACAAGGATGCTGGAAAAATCGAAACAATGATTCAAGAAGTTTTGAGCGAGCACAACCTTAAGGTGACAACAATTCAAAACACAACAATTGATATCGATGAACTCTTTATTTCAAAGGGTGATGCTGTCATTGTTAAATATCAAAATGACAATTCAAAAACAACGGCTGAAATTGAAGAAGAAAACGAAGTTATCAAGAAAGAGCTTCTTGCGAAGTTTGGTTATGACACAGAAATTGATGAAAATTATGCAAAACTTGTCACAAACGGTGGTGTGACAACAGCGACAGCATCTTCTGAGCTTATGATGAAATCATTTATTGCACTTCTTGTTGCGGTTGTGTTGATTTTGATTTATGTTGCATTCAGATTTGAGCTTACTGCTGGTCTTGCCGCAATCTTGGCACTTTTCCACGATGTTTTGGTGACTGGCTCAATCGTTTTGATGTGCAGAATTCAAATCAATGTTTCATTCATCGCTGCTCTTATCACAATTTTGGGTTATTCTATCAACAACACAATTATCATTTTTGACAGAATGAGAGGCGATGTTAAGGCTGCAAGAAAGGCAAACGAAAAAATTGACAACAATGCAGTTGCAAATCGTGCTGTGAAAGACACAATGCTTCGTTCGCTTTTGACTGGAATCACAACATTTGTTATGATCTTTATGGTCACAGTGATTGGTGTGCCTGACATCAGAGAATTTGCCTTCCCAATTATGATTGGTATCTTGGCAGGTTTCTACTCTTCAGTTTTCCTTACTCCAGGGCTTTGGGCAATTGCTTATAGACCAAAAAAGAGAAAGAAAAATTTTGAAGGTGGCAAGAAAAAAGAAGAAGTTGTCGTTGAAACAGTTGAAGAATAAAAACAAGGCTTTTTGCCTTGTTTTTTTGTTTGTTTTAAAGATGAAAAATAGTATAATAATTGTAGGTGAAAAATATGAAACTTTTTAAGAATGCAAACATTGTAAATATAGAAAATGAGCAAGTTTCAAAATGTGACATTTTGGTTGATAATGGAAAAATTCTCAAGATTGAAAATGAGATAAAAGAGAATTGTGAAATCATTGATTTGCAGGGGGCTTTTGTTTTGCCACCATTTGTGAATGCAATTTCAAACAGTGAAAAAGCTGTGGAAAACAGTTTTGGTTTTTCTGTTGATAAACAACTTGCTCAGCAGCTTCTTTTGTGCAAAAATTTGCTTGCGGGTGCGATTTTTTTGAACGATAACCCTTTCGTTTTGGATGAAATTGACAAAAAAAGTGAAAAAGAACTCGATAGTTTGAGCGAAAAAGTTGCAGATGAAAATCTAAAGCTTTTCATCAAAGTTGGGCAAACGATTGATGAACTTGGCACAATTGACAACCGTTATGGAAAAAGTGCTGCCTATGTGCTTGAAGATTTTGGATTTTTGGACAGAAACAGTGTGATTGTTGGAGTAAACTGTTTTGAAAAAGACGATTTTTCTGTGATAAAAAATTATGACAAAAAGATTGTTGTTTTGCCTTTTGAAGATGGCAGAAAGGGAAGAAGACTTGCAAATTTGGTTTCTCTTAGACATATGGATTTTGATGTCAATTTTGGAAGTGGAGATTTTGCGGAGATTGATTTTTTTGCTTATTGCAGACAGGAACTTTTGCACCACAGAGCACTTTTTGAAGATGAAAATGTTTTGACAGAAAAAGATGTGCTTGAAATTGCTTGTGACAAAAAGCAAATTATGGTGGGGGAGATGGCAAATTTTATTGTTGTTTCAAACGATAACCTGGAAAGCGACGATGTGCTTAAAACTCTTGTTTGGACAAAATCAAAACGAGATGTCGAAATGACAGTGTATAAGGGCGAAATTTTGCAGAAAAATGGAAAAATCTTTATGCAAAATATGCCACAATATGGTAAAATAATAGAGATGATAAAGCATCAAAGGAGAAATTAGAAAATGACAATACAAGAAAGATTATCAACAGAGTTTGGACTTAGAGATGACTACACAAAAAACATTATCGATCTTATTGATGAAGGAAACACAATTCCTTTCATCGCCAGATATAGAAAGGAAATGCACGGCTCTTGTGATGACCAAGTTTTGAGAGAGTTTGCTGACAGACTTAAATATCTTAGAAACTTGGATGAAGAAAAAGCCAAAGTGCAAAAAACTATTACCGAACAAGGCAAGTGGACAGACGAACTTGCAAAAGCACTTGAAGAAGCAATGACAATGACAGAAGTGGAAGATATCTATCGTCCATACAAGCCAAAGAGAAAGACAAGAGCATCTGTGGCTATTGCAAAGGGACTCGAACCTCTTGCAGACATTTTGCAAGCACAATCAAAAGAGTATGTGATAAGACAAGAAGCGGAAAAGTTTATCACAGAGGAAGTGCCTACTGTTGAGGATGCAATTGCAGGTGCAAAAGATATTGTTGCAGAAAGAATTTCTGACAGTGCCGATCTTAGAAAAGATTTGAGAGAAATTATTGCTGAAAAAGCATTTATTCAATGTGCTCTTCTTGAAAATGAAAACAATTTGACATATGAAACTTATGCAAACTTCAAACAAGAAGTCAAAAACTTGCCAAGTCA
>CAMOEU010000085.1 GCA_946612575.1 uncultured Clostridia bacterium | reverse complement strand
TGTGGCAAAAAGCTTGTCGTCAGCATAAATATTTTCTTTTGACAAAAGATTGAATATCGTGCTTTTCCCAGCATTTGTATATCCACCCAAAACAACACTTTTTATACCATTTTTCTCTCTCAAAATCTTGTTTTGTTTTCTACTGTTTTTGATTTTGTCTATTTCATTTTGCAGTGTCAAAATCTCTCTTTCAAGCTTTCTTCTGTCAAGTTCAAGCTTTGTCTCTCCCGGTCCTCTCATTCCGGCACCTTTTCCACCAAATCTACCCTGACTGCCCTGCATTGATGAAAGTCTTGTAAGAAGATAGCGATCCTGAGCAAGTTTGACCTGGATTTTTCCTTCGCTTGATTTTGCATTTAATGCAAAAATATCAATAATAAGCAAAATTCTGTCCAAAACTTTGACACCCAGCTCGTCTGTCAAATTCCTAAGTTGAGAACCCGTAAGTTGAAAGTCCACAACAAGACAGTCCACTTCGTTGTTTTTGATAAAGTTTCTCACTTCTTCAAGTTTTCCTGTGCCCATAATTGTTCGCCTATTGAAGGCATCAATACCCTGTGTGAAAACCTCAACAACTTCCATTTGTGCAGAAAAACAAAGCCTGCTTATTTCTGCGACTTGAAAGTTTTTTTCTTTTTCATTTTCAATTGGACAGAAGACAACTACTTTCTCAACTTCTTCTTCCACAACATTGTGCATTTTCATATAAATATTTTAGCAGATTTTTTTATGATTTAGCAAGTATTTTTCCATCAACAGTTGAGATGACAGCCGAGAAACTATTTCCATTCAAATCAATCAAAGTAAAACACCAAAAAAAGTTTTCAAAATTGTTTTTTCTCTTATCCAAAATTTTTAGATATGCCTCACCATCAAAAGATGACCCTTTTCTCAATTTCTCAATTTCTTCTTTAAATTCTTCGCATCCAATTTCAATTGCCTTGTTGCTATCGACCCCAAAATTTTTTGATAAATTATCAAGCAAAACAATGTTATCTTCATATTTTATTTCAATTTTTTCGCTTCCGGAAACAGTTTTTTCCAAATCACACACAAATGCAGAAGCCGTTGGGACATACTCCAGCTCTTGTGCAAACTCACTGTCATCAATTGATACAACCACATTTATTGTGCCATATTCCACACTTTCAAAAAATGAAATTGTAAGAAGTGAAAAGTCTGTTTTATCTCCACTTTTTCCATCCAAAAGATAACTCTTTTCCCTTTGACCATATGCAAGACTTGCACACAATTTTTGATTTTGACCAAAAAAGTAAATATCAGTCCTCTCCGACATATTTTGCTCTACCACATCAAAGTCGCTTTTTCCGCAAGAAACAAGCACAAAACTCATAAGCAAAAACGAAAGAAAAACACAAATTTTTTTCATTACCATACCTCCAGATATATTTTAAAGTGTTTATGCTTGAAAAACATATGAAAAATATGTTAAAATTGAGTATGGAATCAAAAAAAATGTCGAACAAACAAAAACCTATTCATTCTGGTCATCGTGAAAGATTGACCGAACTCGTGTCAAAAGTCGGTGTAGAAAACATAAGTGATATTCAAGTCGTAGAATTTTTTCTGACCTACATTTTTCCTCGTGGCGATGTAAACCCACTTGCACACAGACTTCTTGACAAATTTGAGAGTTTTGCAAACATTATAAATGCAGAGATTTCTGACCTTGAAACTGTCAAAGGTATAAACAAAAGGTCTGCAAGCAAAATAAAAATGTTCTCATCTTTGTTTGATGCATACACTTATTCAAGTTTTTCAAACAAGATCAACATCAAAAACATCGGACAATTTCTTGATATGCTTGAAAGTTTGCTTAGACTTCAACCCTCAGAAAATTTGTATCTTTTTGCAATTGACCACAGTTTCAATGTCACTCAAAAGCGAAAATATAATCTTCAAAATGTAAGAGAAGTCGGCATAACTCCATTCGAACTTTTCAATTTTATTTCTTCGACAAAACTTTCATATCTTATTGTCGCCCACAATCATCCATCTGGCACAGCACTTGCTTCCAAAAATGACCACGAAGCAGTTTCTTATATCGAACAACTCATTCAAACATTTGGTGTTAGACTTCTTGACAGCTTCATTGTTGGTAAAGATGGCATCTACAGCGAAAAGCAACAATCGTTTGTCCGAACATTTGAAAGTGTAGAAAAAACTATCGAAAAAATTGTTGATGCACTAAACTAAAAAAGAGCCAAAATACGGCTCTTTTATTTTAATCTGAAAATTGTTGTCGGTCTTGTGAGTGCAACATCAATCTTGAATGTTTGACCTTCAACAAGTCCCTTTTTCTCCAATTTTTCACATATGTAGTTGTAAGCAATCTCAGGAGAATTTGTCTCTTTGCTCAGATGAGACAAAACAATTTGTTTTGTGCCAGAATTTACCATTTTTTCAATAAAATCCGCTGAAGCATCATTTGACAGATGTCCGTTTTTGCCAGCAATTCTCATTTTAAGTGAAAGCGGATATTTTGCACAATTCTTTAGCATCTGCAAGTCGTGATTTGCTTCAATGTAGGCAAGGTTTGCCCCTTTCATATGCTGAAATATTTTCTCATTTGTATGCCCTAGGTCTGTCAAAACACAAACCTTCTTTCCACCATTTAAAATGGAAAATCCAAAACATTTGACATCATGTGGAATTTCAACAGGTTCGATAACAAAATCTCCAACTTCAAAAGTGTCAACAAAGATTTTCTTGTTTTTATCTTCCACCCTTTTAAACTTATCATTAAGACCTGGCCAAACTTCGTTGTGAGCATAGACAGGAATGTTGTATTTTTTGCTGAAAACATCAACACCTTTAATGTGGTCAATATGTTCGTGTGTGAGCACAATTGCATCAATATCATTTCCACTCACATCCAAAAGAGAAAGTCTATTTTCCGTTTCTTTGCAAGAAAGACCATCGTCCACCAAAATCTTTGAGTGTTCGCTTTCAATATATGTCAAATTTCCATCACTTCCGGACGACAAATTTATAACTCTCATAACAGCATAAATTGTACAACAAACTAAAAAAAAAGTCAATTTATTTGAAATTTGGTATTGACTTAATTGATATAATAATATATAATCAATGACACGAAAAAAAACAAATAAAAGGAACTAGAAAAATGGCAAAAACAGTTAAAGAATCAGTATACATCGACAAATACTTTTCACTCTTAAATGAAATCAAAGAAGTGACAAATCCTGAAACAATTCACAGAATTGAAATAAACAAAACACTCTCAGACAAACAAAAAGAAATTT
>CAMOEU010000084.1 GCA_946612575.1 uncultured Clostridia bacterium | reverse complement strand
TTTTTTTGGTGCTTCTGGAGGGACTCGAACCCCCAACACCTGGTTCCGAAGACCAGTGCTCTATCCAATTGAGCTACAGAAGCAAATTCTTCTTTTATTTTACACTCATCTGGTTTTGCTGTCAAATTCTTTTTTTGCTTGCTTATTTTATTTTATTTGTTATAAAATAGAATTATAAATACAAAGAATAAAGGAGAGATTATGGCAAAAGAAAAATCTAAACTTGTTTCGATTCTCATCAAGCTTGTTTTGTTTGCACTTGTCGGTTTTGCTGTTGGGTTTGCATGTGCATACTTTTTGGACACAACCTATAAAGGCAACTTGGTGGATTGTTTGAAATCTGACTGGGCACTAATTGGTGCTGCCGCAGGATTTGTGCTTGGACTTGTTTACACATTCTTGTCAAAACCAAAGAAGAAAGAAGAGAAAGTTGTTTCAAAAGGAAAAACTGCTTCTGGTGATGAGATGAACTTGTCTTATGATGCAAAATGGCTTAAGCCAGAGGATTTCGCTTCACAACACGGACTTATCACAACAACTTGGTCTGGACTTCCATCACTCAAAAACACAGGTATTATATTTAGAAGTGTTATGGAAAATGGAAAGTATCAAATTGCGATGAAGGATGAATATCACTGCTTGGTTATAGGTACTACCGGTTCTGGTAAAACAAGTTTCATTTTTGTCCCTGCAATCAGAATTTATGCACACTCAGGTGAAAAGCCTTGTATGGTAATCTCTGACCCTAAAGGCGAACTTTACACAAAAACAAGCAGAATTTTGGAAGATGAAGGCTATCGTATAATCAAAATTGACCTTCGTGATCCATTCTCTTCAACTTGCTGGAATCCTATGGAACATGCATATGAGCTTTTCCATAAGGCACAAAACTTTAAAAACAACATCAAAAGATGTTCTAATGGTGCAAAGCCAGAATCTTTGGGATATAAATCAATTCCAGACAAAAAATATGAAGATGTTTGGTATGGTTTTAACGAAATTGCCTATCCAAATGAAGACGAACTCAGAACAGCTGTTGCAAGTGCCGAACAAGTTTATAAGGACCTTGCTTACAGCGAACTTAAAGAAATTTGTGCAACAATTGCCCCAAAATCAAAAAATTCTACTGACCCTACTTGGGAAGAAGGTGCTCAAGACTTCTTGTATGGCTGTGCAATTGCAATGCTTGAAGACAGTTTGGATCCAGAACTTGGAATGACAAAAGAAAAATTCAACTTCTACAATCTTTACAAAATTGCGACATTCCGTGACCCAGATGCAGATGCTCCATTTGACACTTTGAGAAAATATCTTCTTCAAGGAAGAGATGAAGCGACTTCACTTGTCCCAAATCTTACTTCTGCCGTAATCAACAATGCCCCAAACACAACAAAATCTTATATGGGTGTTTTGAATGGTAAAATTTCATTTATGAGTGATATGGGAATTGCATACCTTACATCAAAAAGTGAAATCAATTTTGACGACTTCACATCAAAACCTACAGCAATGTATTTGGTTATTCCTGATGATAGAGAAGAAAGATATGGCCTTGCAATCTTGTGTTTGTCACAACTTTACAAAAGACTTGTTGACAAGGCAAACTCTTGCAAAGGCGGAAAATTGCCAAAGCATGTTTACTACATTCTTGACGAATTTGGAAATTTGCCTGCCATCCCTAAATTTGACAGTATGATCACAGTTTCTCGTGGAAGAAACATTTTGCTTCAAATGGTTGTTCAATCTTACACTCAAATCCAAACAAAATATGGTGCGGATGCGGCAAAAACAATTATCGGAAACATCAATGCTCAAATATTCCTTGGAACTGATGACCAACAAACTTTGGAAGAGTTTTCAAAATCATGCGGTGAAGTTCAACTTTATCACGAAGAGAAAAACACATCCAAAAACAACAAAGATGAAAAAGGCGGAACAACAACTTCCACAAGCACCCAACGAACAACCCGCCGCCTTATCACACCATACGAACTTTCACAAATTGAATTTGGATCTTCAGTTGTTAAACTTTTCAGATACAACCCAATGAAACTCACCGGCACAAGAAACGACAAAGTTCCATTCTTCTATGTGAAAGAAGCCCAACCACAAGTGGGAATAATGAAGAGTCTTGACACAACAAAAGTTTATTATGACATCAAGATGAGAAACAAGAAGATTCTCAAGTCAACAAACCCATTCTTCTAGAATTTGAAAAAGCACACCGTTTTGGTGTGTTTTTTTGTTGGCAAAAATATTTTCTTTTTCATAAAAATTGATATGAGTGAAAAATATAATGATTTTCTTTTGCCAGAAGACTTTGAAGTTGTTGCAAAAGAATACTCAAAAAAATTGAAAAACAAAGGTTTTGTTTTTGTAAAATTGCAGGAAGAAGAATTTGATTTTTTGATTGATGAAATTCTTGTTTTGTTTGAAAAGATGAAAGCTTGTTTAAAACGGCTAAATTTGCGATTTGACAGCCAAAATCTGCATTCGAAGATAGAATTTTGCCAAAACGAGATTTGCGGAAAATATGGCAAAATAAAGCCACACAAACTCAAATGTGTGGCTAGTGAAAGCGAAGCATTCCTTTCTCTTGTCTCCTGTCAAAACACTCTTACAATCAAATCGCTCTCCTTATCAAACAAAAGTGGAGATTTGGAGTTTTGGCAAAATATTGTTTTTTCAATTTCAAAAATTTTTGCTGAAAGTTTTTTGTGCGAAGGTTTTTTGCCAGACTAACTCATCAAATATTCAACAACAGCAGGCAGGCAATTTTCCATTGCCATAACAAATTGTCTGTTTTTTGCCGGTGTATATTCTGAAGGGACTTTGCTCATTCCAATCATATCTTTCA
Source organism: uncultured Clostridia bacterium (assembly GCA_946612575.1). Lineage (GTDB taxonomy): Bacteria > Bacillota > Clostridia > Christensenellales > UBA1242 > Caccovivens. The sequence goes on along the minus strand of CAMOEU010000084.1, from coordinate 467 downwards.
TATTGAGTTTAAGTTCGTCAACCATACCTTCACAGATAAGATTTGAAATCACATAAATTGCATTATCTTTTGTGACATTTCCTTTTATGATTGCAGTTTTTAATATTTCATCATCATATATTATCGAATTGAGTGCAACATCAAGGAAAAATTGCAATTTTTCGATTGCAAACTCATTTCCGTTTGCAGCAGACAAAATTTCCCAAGACATATAATTTTCAAAGTTTGGCTGAAAATCATCAAACCCCTTATTATAAAAATATGCCACACAGTCTTGTGCAATACAGTCGCCATCAATCGCTTTTGCACAAACATCAAAGAATGTAGAATAAAAATCCCCATCATCTGCGGCTTTCATAATCTCTTTTCTATACTTAACAAAACCATCAAAGGCTACTTGTTTTGGTGTGAAATCTTTATAGTCCAATTTTCCTTTCCTTTATAATAATTATTATACCAAAATTTGG
>CAMOEU010000083.1 GCA_946612575.1 uncultured Clostridia bacterium | reverse complement strand
GCCACCAAAAGTGCCACAACAAGAGCAACTATCAAATAAGTAAGTCTAAAACCACTTTGCTTTTTCTCGTTCATAATTTCTCCTTAACAAATATTAAACATTCTAGCATATTTCCAAAAATAAAACAAACAATCAGAGCAAAATATCAAAAAAGATAATCATCTAAATTTAAGATTTACTTTTGTCTTTACTAATATATTCCCAATATAACTGTCTTTATCATCAAGTGTTCTTAAAAATTTTTCGAATTTTGTTTTATCACAGTTTTCAAACACACAATATAGATTTGTCACATCAATTTTGTTTTCACTTTCAAATTCTAAAAGAGTCTTGATATCATTTTTGATGGCATTTTCAATAAAAGTCTTTTGCTTATTAGAAAGAGCAACTGTTTTGCTTTCTTGCAAAAGTTTATTGTCTTTTGTTTCCATCTCTACAAGTTCAACTTCAACATCCAAAAAAAGTTCCAAAACTGGCACATCATTTTCAAAATAAGCTTTTGTTTTTGCATTCCCACCAAAAATTTCAAACGAAAGATTTGTTTCCTTTTCAAAAGGGACATCAAAAACCGTCAAAAATCCTGTGTCAAATTTACCCAAAAACAAATTTAAAGATTTTGTTAAATCTCCAGACATAACAGCAACTTTCTTCCCACTTTTCAAAACAACAGCTTCACCATCGTTATAAACCTTCTTACTTTCTTGTTTATTTTCTTCGCCACTCAAACCACCTTGCTTTCCACCATCAATTTCAGAAAGCCCAGCATCATCCTTCATTTTCAAAGTCGCAACCAACGATGTTTTTGTTGGTGAAAGAAACCCATTATAAAGATTTTCAAGTGATGATTCGACTCCAAACAAATCATCTGAATTATAAGAAACAATTTCACTAATTTTTGTCGTCATTTTGCTATCAATTTTTTCCGCAACTTTCATAAAATCAAGAGCCTTTCCATTTGTCGAAACAATTTTTGTGCTTGAAGCAATATCATTTTCTCTCACAAAATAATCAAGCATTTCAATTATATTTTCATTTAATATATCTTCACCAATCACAATTGTTTTTATATGAGCAAACCTAATCTTTTTGCCAATATAAAGTCCAACCTGATTCACTGCATCAGAAACAGAATCTCCATCCGCATTTAAAACTTTATAGTTTTCTGTGAATGTTTGGTCAGGAATTGGCACAAATAGTAAAAAAGAAACTCCGTATTCAAAATTTTCGTTTTCAGACTTATCAATTCCCACACCAACCGCGACAGCAAATTCATTTATTTGAGACTCCCTTGCAAGAGCAGGAATCCCAAAAACAATAAAAACCAAACACAAAACAATCAATATTGGTGTATGAAAAAACAAACTTACAAATTTCTTCATTTATCCCCCTTTTTTGCATAAAAAATCAAAACCGGAAGCAAAATTAGAGGAATAGCAGTCGAGAAAGACATAATGTTTTCTCCAAAGAAAATTGTAGTTTGGATGTTTGTGACAAAGAAGTATATTACAATCGCAAAAACAAAATCAAAAAGCCCCACTATATAGTTCTCACTGAAAAACGGACAGATATTTTTAAATGAAAAAACAAAACCAAGCATATAAATTGAAAATTGAAAGATGAAAAAGATCATCATCAAAATCACAACAATAATATCAATCCTTCCAAGACCATTATATTCTTTAACAAAACTCAAAAGTTCAAACACAGCAAATGGATGTAAAAAATAAGTGTAAGGATAAGAAAACAAATAAATCGCACAAATCAAAAAGACAAAAACATCCCCCAAAATTGAAAGAGAAAAGACCACTTTCCACTCCCCTTTTGAAACAGAAATTTTATCCATAAACAAAAACAAAATTAAACTGTCACCAAATGCACCAATATGTTTGAATGTGTCAAAAGAAAAATCTAAAAAACTAAAAGAAGACATAATAGTTTGATCTTGAAGTTGGAAAAATCCCACAACAACACAAAAAAGTGAAACAATTGCAAGAATCGGAAAAAACATTTGCATTGTTCTGCACATCGTTCTGATACCTGACAAGACAAAATAGCCTGCAACAGGCAAAAGACATATCAAAAAAACTAGTGTTACAGCATTTTTATACATAACACTTCTCATAAAATTTTGAAAAACATTAAACAGAAAAACCGCCTTAGAAAAGAAAAAAATACAGCATAAAATCGAAAAAAACACCAAAAATCCATTTCCGAGTGCAGATTTTATAAGTTCAAACAAGCTTTTGTTTGGATGTTTCCTTTTTGTGAGGAAAAACAAAAACAGCAAAATCATATCAAAAAGAAAAAGACAAGAAAGCACAATCATTGCTTCAATTCTTGATTTTTTCCCAATAAGTGATGGCAAAATCAAAACCTTGTTTGCAAATGCCAAAACAAAAAGCATAATTCCGCTTTGCCAAGCAGAAATAGATTTATTTCGTTGCAACATCATCCCTCTCCCTTACTTTTGTTTTTATTGAAAGTGGAAGTTTCTTCATTTGAGCAAGAGGAACTTTCAAAAGTCCATCTTTGTTGTCCGACAAAATAAATGGAGAAAATGGTGCAAAATATGGTGCATCAAAATTTTCAATCGAATTTGCATATCCAAAAACATACAGCATTCCACCAACAATTCCAAACACACCAAGTGATGCTCCCAAAAGAAGAAAGACAAACTGAAAAACATTGATTTGCGAGCTTTCTTCCGGAATTGCATAAACTGCAATTTTTGCAATCGCAACAACAATCACAGTTGGTGGTGAAATCAGCCCTGCTTTAACACCTGTATCTCCCAAAATTAGTGCCCCAACAACTGAAGTCGCAAGCCCTAGATAACTTGGCAGTCTTAAACTCACTTCATACAAAACTTGAAACAGGACATAGATAAAAAGCATTTCTATAAATGGTGTGAAAGGAATTTGCTGTGTAGAATCAGCAATTGTGATGAGATATTTTATCGGTAAAATATTTATATGAAAAAGTTCCAAGGCAATATAAAATCCTGGCCCAAGCACAGAGATAAACAGTGCCATAACCCTTATAAATCTGACCAAAGTCGAATATGTATAGTTTGTGTAATAATCGTTGCTGTTTTGCAAATCTTCAAGAAAAATAAATGGAACAGTCAACACTATTGGTGAATTATCTACCAAAATTGCCACTCTGCCTTCAAGCATTTTTCCTGCTATAATGTCCGGCTTTTCTGCACAACCAACTTGTTTTAAAATTGAATTTGGCCTATCACTTATAAGTTCCATAATGTAATAAGAGTCAATAACACCATCAATTTTTATATTTGACAACTTGTTTTTCAACCTTTCAACGATTTTTTTGTCAACAACACCATCAAGGTATGCCAAAACTATTTGAGTCTTTGTTAAC
>CAMOEU010000082.1 GCA_946612575.1 uncultured Clostridia bacterium | reverse complement strand
TCAGTTTATTCTATCACATTACAGTCTTCAATGCAAACAAAACTCTTTCTTGACACCCCTGCCCTAGAAACTTCCTTTCTAACTATATAAAAAATACCGCTTTCGCGGTATTCTCTAACCAATTTGGTGGAAGTTATAGGGATCGAACCTATGACCCTCTGCTTGTAAGGCAGATGCTCTCCCAGCTGAGCTAAACTTCCTTAGCACTCTCAAAATATAACATATATTGAGAGTGTGTGTCAAACTTTTTTTCAAAGTTTTTTAAATTTTTATGCAAGTTTTACAAGAACTTCTGAAATTGTCAATGTTTCTGCAGCTGTCATCTTTGTAGGAATCTTGCTGTATGCATATGCAAGAACATCATTGATTGTTGTGTTAGAATTGAAACTCAAAACTTTTACTGTTGCTCCATTGATTGTCACATCAATTTCGTAAGCTTCAACTCTGTCTGTGTTTTCAGCATCCAAATAGAATTCTGTTGAGAAGATCTTCAACCAGCTATCCAATGTCATTGTAGAAGCCTTTGTTTGACCTTCAATATCTTCAACTTCTGAATCTTCACCATTGTAAACAATAGCATCATCAAGATTTTCTGCCGCATCGAATGCTCTATATTTCAATGTTGTGACTGTAATGTTGTTGAATGTATTGCTAACTACTGGTGTAAGTGTGATTGTTGCATCTGCATTTGCATTTGCAGTTTTGATTGCTGTAAGAAGATCTGTTGCAGTTGTATATGTGTTTCCTGCATATGTCACTGAAGCAAATGATTTGAATGCAAGTGTTGTTGTGTAGTTTGCATCATCAAAGATTGCATTAAGTGTTGCAGCTTCAGACTCATAATTTGCTTTAACAGCAGATCCTGTGTAAGAAATTCCTTCTCCACCAGCAACTGTGATTGTATATTCAACAGCAACTTGGTCAAGTGTCACAGTGATATCTGCTTCTGCAGTTGTGATAACATTCCCGTTTTCATCAACCCAAGCCCATTTCTTGCCTGTGGCCGCATTTCCAAGTCCAGCATCTTGTGCTGCTTGTGCAGGATTTTGAAGTGTTGTTGTTCCCTTTGTAGTTTGTGATGTTGTTGTTCCGTTTACATTATATGTGATTGTGAATGGAATGATTTCGTAAACAGCCAAAATGTTTTCATAATCTGAGAGTTTAACATTCAATTCCTTTTCTGTGTTGAAGTATTTTACTTCATTAGCGATTTCGGCTTCTTTATAACTTTGTTCTGTTCCGTTAAACCAGCCTTTAAATTCGTATCCTGTTGCATTTGCCTTGAGTGTGATAACTTTTGCATGGCTTCCGCTGATTTCAAATGTTTCTGTATTTGCTTTAGAGTTGTAAACAACTGATGCTGAAGCTGATTGTGATGAATACAATCCCTTATAAATGCTTACATTTACAGAAGCATTGATTGAGTAATATGCAGCAAAGGCAGAGCCAATGATAAGCAATGGAAATACCACTACCATAGCACAAATCACCAAGATGTTTGAGATTTTTCTAGACATAATTACCTCCTAAGTTAGGCTTATTATAGCACAAGGAATTTTTAATTTCAATACCAAAATCAAAAAATTTTTATTTTTTATGCAAAAAACCTTGAAAAAATGCATTTTTTTTGAAAAAACCTGTCATCCTTAGCCATCCATAATCATTTTGTCTGCAATAAGAGCAATAAGTTCGCCGTTTGTTGGCTTCTCGTTTCTATTATATATCTTAAGTCCAAAGATGCTGTTTATGTTTTCTATTTTACCCCTATTCCAAGCGACTTCGATGGCATGTCTCATCCCCCTTTCAACTTTGCTCGAACTTGTTTCAAATCTTTCAGCAATTGTTGGATAAAGCTTTTTTGTGATTGAACCAATGATTTCAGGTTCTTCAACAGCAAGTTTTACCGCTTCCCTTAAAAACTGATAGCCTTTGATGTGTGCAGGGATGCCTATACTTATAAATATGTTTGAAATTTTTTCATCAAGTTCTCTTCCTGCACCTTTTGTTTGGCTGTTGTTTAAGACTTCATTGATTCTGCTTTCAAGATTTTCTGGTGAAATTGGTTTGACCATAAAATAACTTGCACCAGAAGAAATCGCTTTTGAAACAAAACCACTGTGAGAGAGATTTGAAACAAAAAACACCTTTGGGCATTTTTCTTTAAGTTCTCTAAGTTTGTCAAGCACAGCAAATCCATCAAGATTTTGCAAAAGCACTTCCATAACAAGCACATCAGGCTCAAGCTTTTTCACATCTTCCACAACCTTGTTTCCATCTGTGGAAAATCCCACCACTTGAAAATTTCCGTTTTTCTTAAAGTATTCCAAAACACCATTATCATCATTTGAGTCTGCAAAATAAATTTTTGTCATTCTTTTTTCGATAAACTTTTCCATTTTTTTAACTCCTTTTGATTGTGTCTACACAAAACATTACAAATTTATCACAAATCTGACACAACACAAATCAGAATTTTTTTGTTTTTTGTCGTGGAATCTTTCTTCTTGTCGAAAAACATCTAAAACTCTCTTTATCACTTGAATTATAAAATAATTGCAATAAAAAAGAAGAGATTTCTCTCTTCCTATTATATATAGCATTATGAATGTCTGCTGTCTGTTTGAGTTAAACTTAAAAGTGCATAATCGTTTGTGTTGTTTACATTTGCTCTGTAAAGATAATAGTTTGCATCTGTATCTGTGATTGTTTCATCATCTTCAACATTTTCAAGTTGGGCATAATAGTAGATATACTTTCCATCATAAGAAACTAGATCAGTCTTTATTGCACTGTGAGTGGCAATTGTGTGACACTCAACATCAACAGCACCATTTGTTGTTCTGCTGTAAACATCAGAAAGCTCGGCACTGTAGAGCCCTGTGCTTGAAGCAAGGAAAACTCTTCTTCCAGAAACATTGACAACACTTGCAGAAATACTTGAGCCATCAACAGTGAAGTTTACAACCCCTGTTTTTCCACTTGTTGTGCGGTAAACTGTTTTGCTGTTTGATGTGTAAAGAAGTCCATATTCCATGTTTTGAGAAGCAATCAAATTTACATCTGAAATTGCCGCACTATAGATTTCATATTCATTTGATTTCAAGTCAACTGTTCCAGCCTCGTTTGTGTCAAATGCATAACTTACGGAGTTTATTGTGTAGAAAATAATATCTTTTTCTCTTCCAAGAAGATTTACTGTCACACCTTGTTCTTCAAAAATAGTTTTGACTTTTTCTGTTGCTACATCAATCTTTGAAATTTTTGTTCCACTAATGTCACTGTTGCTTTTGTCTTTTCTTGCTGTTGCGAAAACAATTTGGCCATTCCAATCAAGAGTGCTTTGTTCATTTGCCTTTTGGTATGTTTTTGGAATTGCAATTGCAGAAACATCTTTTGCAATCACTTTGCTTGAATAATTGTCTCCAA
>CAMOEU010000081.1 GCA_946612575.1 uncultured Clostridia bacterium | reverse complement strand
AAAACAATATAATCATCATTTTTTAAATATGAAAAAACTTGACCACATTCCAAAATATGTTCAATATTAAAATCATTTTTTTCAAATATTTCTATTTTATTTTTTGATAATTTATATTCCATTTTTTCGCTTTTTTTTGCAATAAAAAAAGGGCAATTCTTTGCCCTTTAAATTACTTCTTTTCAGCAACTACTGAAACGATATTTTTTCCATGGCTTGTGCCAAATTCCACTTTGCCATCTACAAGTGCAAAGAGTGTGTAGTCTCTTCCAAGTCCAACATTTGTTCCTGGATAGATCTTTGTTCCTCTTTGTCTAACAATAATTGAACCAGCTGTGACAACTTGACCAGCATACGCTTTCACTCCAAGTCTCTTAGCTTGAGAATCTCTACCGTTTTTGGTGCTACCGCCACCCTTGTGATGAGCAAAAAGTTGTAAATTAATATACATCTTCTTTTACCTCCATTTTTACATATCGGGAATAATTCTTTTGAATATCATCTAAGGTTAGAAGCATTGATTTCAAGATGTTTTGAGCAGACTCATTTTCAAAATCTTTAAGTTCAACTCTCATATATCCATCTTTGATATCACTTGAAACGGCAAGTTTCAAAACTTCTTTAAGTCCCACAAGAGCCATCTGAGTCGCAACAGAAATCGCACTGCAAACAATGTCACTGCCACTTTCTGCATAACCACTGTGCCCCTTCACTTGATATTCATATATAAACCCATTCTTTTTTAAAATCGTAATTTTTGTCATAATAATTACATCTTTATAGAAACAATTTTAATTTCTGTCCAAGGTTGTCTGTGTCCTTGCTTTGTTCTTTCGTTTTTCTTTGGCTTATATTTGAAAACAACGATTTTGTCTCCTTTGCCATGAGCAACTACTTCAGCAACTACTTCAGCACCTTTCACAATAGGTGTTCCAGCAACAGTTTTGTTTCCGTCAGAAACAAGCAAAACATCAAGATTTACTTTTTCACCAACTTGCTTTTCAAGTTTTTCAACTCTCAAAACATCGTTTTCAGTCACATTATACTGTTTTCCACCTGTTTGAACAACTGCAAACATATCTTTACCTCCTCTATCCAAACTCGCTGTTAAGGTATGCCAAGCATTTCCAAAACCTTTTCCACGCGGATACGGGGTTATTATAGCAGATTGCAAGGCTTTTGTCAAGAAAAATAAAGAAAAAGACTGCTAATCAACAGTCTTTTGTGAATTTAAGTATTTTTCAAAATAATCAGGCAATTTTGCTTCAAAAGTCAACAGTTTCCCCGTTCTTGGATGAGTGAAAGAAAGTTTGTATGCATGAAGAAGTTGACCTTCCAATGATTTTACTTCCTTTCCGTAAACTTTATCTCCCACAACAGGATGTCCCAAATATTTTGCATGCACCCTTATTTGATGTGTTCTGCCAGTTTGGAGCATAAACTCAACAAGACAAGTGTTTTTAAACCTTTTCAAAACTTTATAATCAGTGATTGCAAGCCTTCCTTCACTTTGCACACTGATTTTTTTTCTGTCTTTCTTGTCTCTGCCAAGATAAGTTTCAATGTGGCCTTCATCATCCTTCAAATTTCCGTCAAGAAGTGCCAAATAATTTCTGTGGCAAGTTTTGTTTTTGATTTGCTCGGAAAGTGAAACATGAGCAAAGTCGTTTTTTGCAACAACCAAAAGTCCGCTTGTTTCTTTGTCAAGACGATGCACAATCCCCGGTCTAAGCACACCATTTATGCCGCTTAGGTTTTTTATCCTAAGCAAAAGACCATTGACAAGGGTTCCACTTTTTGTTGATGTGCAAGGGTGAACAACAACCCCCTGTGGTTTGTTTACCACCACCAAATCGTCATCTTCATAAACAATTTCAAAAGGCACATCTTCAGCTTCTGTTGAAATCTTTTCAGGCTCTTTAAACTCAATTTCAATAATGTTGTTCTCTTTCAAAACCGTCCCTGCCTTTGTGACAATTTTTCCATTGATTTTGACAAGATTTTGTTCGATTTGACTTTTTATGTGAGAACGAGTTTGCCCCTCAAATTTTTCAAGCAAAAAAACATCTAGACGCTTTCCAGCGTCCAGATTTGAAACAACAAAAGTTTTATTCTTGCTCTCTATTGTCTTCAACATACTCCTCTTCTTTTTCTGTTTTTTTGTGTTCCTTAACATATTTCACAAAATAAATAATAAGATAAATTGCAAAAAGCACAGCACCAATGCAAAGTGCTACATCAGCAAAATTGAACACCGGAAACGATTTCCAGAACGAAAATTGAATAAAATCTCTCACATATGAAAAGAAAATTCTGTCAAAAACATTCCCAAAACAGCCCGAAACAATAAGAGCAAAGGAAACAGTCAAAAGCCAAGATTTTTCCTTTTCTTTGATGTAATACCAAGTGAATATTGCAATAAACACAACCGCCAAGAAAATCAAAAAAGCTTGTTTCCCTGCCAAAATACCCCAAGCTGCCCCATAATTGTGAACAGCAACAAAATCAAACAGACCTGGAATTACTGCAACAGTTTTTCCAGAATCAAAAAGATTTGCATCAATAATATATTTTGTGATCAAATCAAGTGCGATAACAACCGCAATAATTGCAATCAAAACACCAATTTTCCACCATTTTTTCTTTTTGTCCACTCGTCAGCCCCTCACTTTTTTATATTTTTTCTTCAACTTTTCCAAGTCTCTATCTTCAAAATATCTTTCGGTATAACCGCAGTTGCAACAAACAAATCTTTTTGTGTAGATTTTCTCGAGCAAACCGATTTTCTCACAGTCTGCAAGTTTCTTTTCTCTTTCATCATTTGTTGACTCAAAAACTAAAATATCATAGCTTTTGCACTTTGGACATACACCATTCTTCATAACTAACTCCTGTCAATTTCCATATTTTTTGGCAAAAATATGTATAAATTTTTCTCAACATCTTCATATGTTGCATCCAAAACTGACAAAACACCATCAAAATAGTCCATAATCTTGGCTTTCTCACTTGCATTTGCTCCCCTAAAATCCAAGAAAAATGGCTCTCCCTTTTTGAGAAGTTCTACCTTATCCTTGCATTCTGAAAGTTCTGTTGGATAAAACACAGCCACACCATCAATTTCTGTTGGCAATTCATCCTTCACTTTGAGATTGTATGATGCCTTTTGAACATTTTTTGTCTTTTTTGTCACCTTGACATCATCGCTTTCAAAACCAAAAAACTTATAAATATAATTCATCAGTTTCATAAATTTTTCTCCACTTTCTATATGATAACACAAAACTACCGTTTTTCAAAACAAACAGACAATCTTAAACATATTTTCTGCACCTCTCAACAAAAGTCAATATTGACTTTTGCCTGGAAATATGTTATAATTACGAGCAAAATAAAGAGAGGTAAAAAAATAAAATGACAATGATCGAAAC
>CAMOEU010000080.1 GCA_946612575.1 uncultured Clostridia bacterium | reverse complement strand
AATCTTTAATGTCAAATGGCACTGAAAGCTCTTGTTTGTACCTTTCAATTGTTTCATCATCAAGTCTTGCAAAGAGTGGTTTTGGCAAATTTACTTTGTGAGACTTAGATATATCGATTTGGCTCGCTTTTTGCCACATTTCTGGGGCATTTGGCTTGCTTTCAAGTGCTAATTGGTCTGTCCAAAGTTCGGCTGTTCTAGATGGCATTATTGGGCTTGCAACAATTGCAAGAGATTTTGCCATATTTAAGCACAAATACAAAACTTTTCTTGCACCTTCGATGTCTCCATTTTTGATAAGAGTCCAAGGGGCACTCTTTTCAAGATAAGTGTTTCCAATGCTTGCAAATCTCATAATTTCTTTATATGCAGCTCTAAATTCTGTCTTTTTGAAAAGTTCTGCAATTTGGTCTGGCAAAGTTTTGATTGAATCAACCATTTCATTATCATTTTCGTTAAGGTTGTTTTTGATATCATCAAAATCAATACCAAGTTCGCCAGCAAAGTTTTTGTTTATCATATTCAAAGTTCTGTTGAAGAAGTTGCCATATTTGCCTACAATTTCGGCATTTGTGTTGAGTTTGAAGCCTTCATAAGAGAAGTCGCTGTCCTTGTTTTCAGGGAAAATAGACACCAAATATGCTCTCAAAACATCAATATCAATGTCGCTGTTAAGGAGTGTATTTCCAAAAATACCAATTCTCTTTGATTTTGAGAATTTTTGACCTTCAAAGTTAAGGAAGTTGAAGCCTACGACATTTGTTGCAAGGTTATACTTTTTGCAAGCAAGTTCCATGCTTGGGAAGAAAACTGCATGGAAGTCAATATTGTCTTTTCCGATGAAGTTGTAGATTTCACAATCTTTGTTTTGCCAACGGTCTTTGACCATTTCATCTCCACCAAGTTCCTTTGTGATTGAGATATAACCAATTGGGGCATCAAACCAAACATAGAAAACTTTATCTTCAAATCCTTTAAGTGGAACTTTGATTCCCCAAGGGATATCTCTTGTGATGCATCTTGGTTTAAGACCTTCTTTAAACCATTTGTTTGTCATTGCATAGACATGTGGTCTCCAAACATCTTTTTTGCTTTCCACCCAGTCTTGAAGTGGTTTTTGAAGTTTGTCAAGGCTTATGTAAAGGTGTTTCGTTGATTTTTTGACAGCATCTTTTCCACAGAAAGAACATTTTGGTGATTTCAAATCATCAAGTTCGTAAGTTTTTCCGCAATTGTCACATTGATCGCCATAAGCTTTGTCATATCCGCAATATGGGCAAGTGCCATAAACAAATCTGTCAGCAAGAGCAATTTTGTCGTGCTCGCAGAAAAGCATTGATGTTTCCTTTTCTTCTGTAAATCCGTTTTTGTGGATTTCATTAAAGAAGTCAACTGTGATATCTTTGTGAACTTGTGTGTTTGTTCCACTGAAGATGTCAAAATCAATTTCAAGCTTTTTTGCAATTTCTTTCATTTTGCCATTCATAAGCTTGATATACTCAGATGGCTCCATTCCATTTTCTTTTGCAGAGATATAGCTTGTTGTGCCGTGGTCATCCGTGCCGCTTACATACACAACATCATTTCCATAAGTTTTGTGGAATCTTGTAAACACATCACCAGGGAGCCAACATCCAACAACATGGCCAAGGTGAGGGAGTCCATTTACATATAAAAGTGCAGATGTGACTAAAATTTTCTTCTTTTCCATTTTTCTATCCTTTTATTTTTTTTGCAATTTCATCCAAAGTCAATTTTTCTTGCTCAGAAGTTTGCATATTTTTGAGAGTGAATTTTTGCTCTTTAATTTCATCTTCTCCAACAATAACAACAAAATTTATGTTTCTTTTGTTTGCTTCTTTCATTTTTGATTTGAAAGTTTTGTTTTCATAAAAGTTTTCTGCTTTTATGCCTTTTTCTCTCAAAATGCTTGAAATTTTGATTCCGTAATCAAAAGTTTCATCAAAAGTGATGATTGCACAATCAATTTCATTTGCCTTTTCAAGGTCAAAATAATTTTCTGACATAAGCAAATTAAACAGGCGGGTGATACCAACACTCATTCCAACACCAGGCATTTTTTGTTTTGAGAAGTAGCTGCACAAGTTTTCAAATCTTCCGCCGCCACCGACAGCACCAAGATTTTTCTTACCTTTCAAAAAACCTTCAAAAACTGTGCCTGTGTAATAGTTGTGTCCACGAATGATTGAAAGATTATATTTAACAGCTTTGCTTCCCATAAGAGAAAGATAATTATCAAGCTCTTTCAATTCGTTTAATCCTTCTTCAAAAAGTGGGTTTTTGCAGAAATTTTTGAGTTTTTCTTCAATTTTTTTGAATTCGCCTTCAGTTTTTACAAGTTTTGTGATGTTTTCACACTCATTTTCACTTAAACCAATTTCTTTCAACATTGATATAATATCATCGTGTGGAATTTTTTCAATCTTATCAAGAACAATCAAAATATCAATGATTTTGTCTTCTTTGTTTATGCTTTGAATGTAGCCAGAAAGCAATTTTCTGTTTGAAACTTCAATCTCAACATCAAGTTCAAGAGCTTTGAAGCATTTTTCGAAAAGACTTACACATTCTGCATCAGCAACAATTGAAAGAGTTTCGTTTCCAATTATGTCTGCATCACATTGATAAAACTCTCTAAATCTGCCTTTTTGTGGTCTTTCTCCACGATAAACTTTGCCGATTTGATATCTTTTGAAAGGGAAATTGAGTTCGTCCTTATGCATTGACACAAATCTTGCAAGAGGGACTGTAAGGTCGTATCTCATACACATATCAGTCGAACCTTTAGAAAATCTATAAACCTCTTTATCTGTTTCACCACCACTTTTTGCAAGCAAGGTTTCGCTATATTCAAGAATTGGGGTGTCAAGAGGCAAAAAACAATTGCTGGAAAACACTTTTTCAAGTTTTTCAAGCATTTGTGAAAAATATATTTGTTCCTTTGGCATCAATTCCCAAAAACCTTGCAGTTTTTTTGGGGTGATAATTTTATTTTCCATTCTTTTCTCCTGGATTTATGTATTTATATATTTATAATAAAGACTATTTTAGAATAATTATAGTGCTTTTGTCAATCAAATCTAGACCATACAGGCGGTCAAGTTATACACAAAAAGGTTTCCACTTATCCACAAATTTATAAATATTCAAAACGATTTATGAATATTCAAACATTCAAAATGTGGGTAAAAATGGCAAAATATGGATAAGTTATCCACATTTCCACATTTTTGTGGATAGATTTTTTCAAAAAGTGCCGTTTTTGAGTGTTTTTAAAAATTCAAAATGTGTAAAACTTTAAAAAAGTTATTTTTTCAATTTTTCATTTTTTGCATAAAATATACAAATTTTGAATATTCAAAAATTTTTTTCATAATTTTAATTTATTTTTTTGCATATAAATTCATTTTTACTGCTTTGATTTT
>CAMOEU010000079.1 GCA_946612575.1 uncultured Clostridia bacterium | reverse complement strand
ACATTTATAAAAAGACTCTTCTGTTTTTTCAACTTTAACAAAGTATGAATATGGCAATTCAAAAAGTGGTGATTTGTCAGATTGACTATAGAAATAGACATCATTTGATTCTATTTTTGCATAAAAATTGACTTCGGCATTCGTTTTTTTAATGTTAAATGCAGAAATGAATGTCAAAATAAAGATAAAAATTGTTATGATTTTTTTCATACATTCATTTTAATATCAATAATTTTGCAGGCAAAGAATAATTTTGTCTTATTATTGGATTTTGTATATTTTTTTGTAGGATTGATTTATGGATAATAGTGTTGTTAGAAAAATTTTGAAAATTGAAAATATTATGGATGTTAGATATAAAAGCAACAAGTTGAATTTTTACAACAAAAAGAAAAAACACAAAAAACAAATTGCTTTTCATAAGTGCAAAAAGAAAAATAGGTGGGTTTTTGGTGGAAATAGATCAGGCAAAACTGAGTGTGGTGCAGTTGAAGTGGTTTATCTTGCTTGTGGACTTCATCCTTATAGAAAAAACAAGGTGACAGAAGGGTGGGTTGTCAGTCTTTCAAGACAGGTGCAAAGAGATGTCGCTCAAAAGAAAATTTTGCAATATCTGCCAAGTGACTGCATTGAAAAAGTTGTTATGGTTTCTGGTGGGCAAACAAGTGCTGAAAGCGGAATTATTGATTTCATTTTGGTTAGATCAAAATGCGGTGGTATAAGCAAAATTGGCTTCAAAAGTTGTGACCAAGGCAGAGAAAAATTTCAAGGTGCTTCCTTAGACTATGTTTGGTTTGATGAAGAACCGCCAGAAGATATTTATCTTGAGTGTAAAATGAGAGTGTTTGACAGATGTGGAGATATTTTTGGCACAATGACTCCGCTTAAAGGGCTCACTTGGGTTTACAACACAATTTATCTAAACGACAAGAATGACGAAGATATTTGGACGGAGACTATGGAATGGGCAGACAATCCATATCTTTCAAAAAGGGAGATAGAAAAACTTACTTCAAGTCTTTCGAAAGACGAACTTGAATCGAGACGATATGGAAAGTTTATGCAAAATGGTGGAATGGTTTATTCTGAGTTTGATGAAAATGTCAATGTGATTGAGCCGTTTGAAATTCCACTTGATTGGCAAGAGACAATTTCAATTGATCCAGGTCTTCACAATCCGACTTCGGCACATTTTTATGCAGTTGATTTTGATGGAAATGTTTATGTTGTTGGTGAGCATTATGCAAGTGGAAAAACTGTGGAAGAACATTCTCAAAAAATTAAAGAAATTGCAAAAAAATTGAATTGGAAAACAGATTTTGGTGGTTTTTTGCATGCGATAATTGATTCCGCAGCTAAACAAAGGACACTTGCCAGCACAAAAAATGTTGTGGAACTTTTTTATGAAAATGGTATTGTTTGCAATCCAAATGTGAACAAAGATTTGTTTGCAGGAATTTCTGTTGTTAAATCATACATCAAAAATGCAAATGGTCAGTCTCGCTTGTTTATCTTCAAAAATTGTGTGAATATGATAAGAGAAATCAAAAATTATTGGTGGGGAGATGATGATTTGCCAATAAAAAAAGACGACCATTCGCTGGACGAACTTAGATATTTTTTGATGTCAAGACCAAAGAAAATTGAAAAAGAAGAGAAAAATGAAATTCAAAAAGACAAAGAGAAGATGATAAGGCAACTTAAGATGAAAAAATTTTAAAATATTTTTAATATTTTTAGCAATATATTTGGAGATTTTTTTCAATTTGTGATATCATAATTACATGAGTAAATCTGCAAGAAATCTTATTATATTTTGGCTTATAATTTTCGGTGTTGCATTTTGTGCAATGATAGGAAAATTTATTATTTCTGCGATTCCAAAAGCGGAAAATAAAGAAATTGCAGTAAGTGTGCAGGGTGATGAGGAAACTTTGTCTATCAAATCTGCACAAGAACTTTATGATGTTATTCAAAACTATTCCGCTTCTTACAGCAATAAGCATTTCATTCTTGACCTTGAGGGAACGGGAACAGACAAATTGGATATGAGTGAATTTACACTTGACAGAACTTTGGGGACAGAGGAAAATCCATTTTCAGGAAAGTTTGATGGTCAGGGGTATGAAATCACAAATCTTAAATTTGATTTTTCTGGCACACAAAATAGTGCGACAAACAAGTATGTTGGTTTGTTTGGTGTGACAAATGGTGCTGAGATTTCAAATTTGTATATTTCAGGTGTGACAACATTCAAGGTTGGATCATGCACAAATCTTTATGTGGGTGCTGTTGTTGGAAATGCAATTGACACAGAATTTTCATATATTCAAAATGTTTCGAGAATTGTTTTTCAAGATGATATTTTGGACAAAAACTTAAACTTTGGGTCATTTGCTGGACAACTTACAAATTGTCAAACAGTAAACTATATCGTTTCTCGTTGTGCAAGTGTTTCAAATGCAGGTGCTTCAAATTTAAACTTTACTTCAAATGCAAGCAAAGTTTACAATTTGGGTGGCTTTGTTGGTTATGCAAATAATGCTGCATTGACATTCTGTGTTTCTGCACTTAACACAAATATAACATTTGCTGACACATTTAGAGGGACGGTAAACCTTGGTGGTATTGCTGGACTAGTTCAACATCATGCTTCAAAAATTATCAATTATACTTTTGATAACAACATCAGTGTTGACACAACAAATTTGAATGTAAATAGTGAAGTGAATGTCGGGGAAGTTGTTGGAAAAATAAACAACAGTGCAGCTCCTTCTTCTGGAAATTTGTGTTATATCTATTATCACACAGCTTCAAACAATCCAGTGTTTGGTTATATGGGTGCTTATTCATATGTTGATGCTGTTTCAAGAGATAACATTGTTAAAGAGATAAATCCACTTTCTTCTGCTTCAGATTATGAGTCAAGAAGATGGAATCTTGATATGGGTTGGGATTTTGATTCTGTTTGGTATTTCACAAGTTCGACAGGCATGATCAATCTTCAATGTTGTTATGGTGATTTTTCAATAAACATTGGAACAAACTTAAACAGCAAAACTGTTGTTGAAATCAAAGATGATGAGTTGAAGACAAAATATAGATATGGAAAGGCTGCTCAAATCAAATTTGGTTTTGTTGAAATTGATGATGGTGAAGAAGTGATAGATATGCAAAAATATTACACTCTTGCATCAGTCACAAAGGATGGCAGAGAAGAAAATTCTTTTGCTTTGAATGATGGTCAATATTCTTTTAAAGATCAAAATTATCTCAAAATTGAAACTCTTTCAACTGGCGAATTTGTCCTTACAATCGAAGATATCAATCTTTCACACTGGGGTGTGTTTGATATTGCAGTGACAGCCAAAAAGTTTGATGTTTCTGTCACATCAAAACTGTTTGATAAAAACGGAGAAGTTGTTGAAGAGGAAATTCCTGCAAATGTTTCTCAACAAGGTGGGACAAACAATGAAAAATTCACAAT
>CAMOEU010000078.1 GCA_946612575.1 uncultured Clostridia bacterium | reverse complement strand
CCGCTTTTTATCTCTGCAGACAAAAATTTGACAATGGCATCAAGTGATGTTTATGCACTCAAAAGCAAATGTGATTTTTGTTTTTCTCTTGAAGATGAAGAGATTGCAGCTCTTAAATGTGGTAAGGTTTTGTTTTTTGATTTTTGTTTAAAAAGAATTAAAAAAAATTATAAAAAAATAGCAAAAAATAAAAATTTTAAATTAGAAAATAATTCGAAAAATATTATGATAAATGAAATTATCAATCAGCCTAATGTGCTGAAAAAATCGTATTTTCAGTATTTTTGTGAAAATATTTTAAATGATAATTTTATTGATAAAATAAATAAATTTGAAAATTATTTTTTTGTTGCTTGTGGGACTGCTTTTCATAGTGCGGGTTTGGGTGCAAAATATATAGAAAAGATTTGTAAAAAAAATTGTGAAGTGGAAATTGCAAGCGAGTTTAGATACAGCGAAAAAACAATTTCAAAAAAGACCCTTTATATTTTTGTGAGTCAAAGTGGAGAGACTGCAGACACAATTGCTTGTGCAAATTATGTCAAGTCTAGTGGCGGGAAATCTATGGCTGTGACAAATGTGCCATATTGCACTTTAAATCAAATCACAGATTTTGTTTTGCCGACTTTTGCAGGCAAAGAATTTGCTGTTGCTGCGACAAAAACATATACTTCACAGATTTTTGCATTACTTTGTCTTGCAACAAAGCTTGGCAAGGTTGATTTTGAAAGTAAGATAAAAAAATTTGTTTCACAGTTTGATGTCGATTTGAAACCTTTTGGTTTTTCAAAAGAGCTTTTGTCTTTTGATAAAGTGTTTTTTGTTGGAAGACAACAAGATTATATCACAAGTCTGGAAGCAAGTTTAAAACTTAGAGAGATATCTTACATCAATTGTGTTGGTATGCCTGCAGGAGAGCTTAAACATGGCTCACTTGCTCTTGTTGATGAAAAAAGCTTGTTTTTTGTCATTTCCACTCAAAAAAAATTGAAAGAAAAGATTGAAAATGCTGTTCAAGAGATAAAAGCTCGGGGCGGTAAGGTGTTTTTGATTTCTCAGTTTAAGCACGAAGTTGAATGCGACTACTTTTTCAAACTTGATGACTTTGATGAGTGTTTTATGCCTATTGTTTCCATAATTCCGCTTCAAAAACTTGCTTTTGAAGTCTCGATTGAAAGGGGATTTGACCCAGACAAACCAAGAAACTTGGCAAAATCCGTCACAGTGGAATAAAAAAACTGAGCATCTGCTCAGTTTTTATATTTCAGGATCAAATTTTTCAAAAACGACATTGTCACAATATTTGACAACATTCATATATTCTTCCTTGCTTTTCACAACAAAAGCAATAAGTGGCAAATCTTTATACTTTTTGACATATCTGTTTGGGAGTGCATCAGCTTGATAGTTTATAAAATCTGGTTGAGAAACTTTTTTGTTGAGTTTCATCTTTCTCAAAACTTGTTTTCTAAAGAAATTTATCTTTTCACCTTTAAAAAGTCCAGACATTTGTCCTCTTATGATGTTTGGTGCATGTTGTTTGAAATATGCAAGAGAATATGGGTTGAAAGACTCAACAGCGAATTCGCCTTTATATTTTTTCAAAATGTCAATAACTGCTTGTTCTATCTCTCCAACTTTGTGAGAATTTTTTATTTCAATAACAACAGGAACTCTTCCGTCAACAAATTTCAACACTTCTTCCATTGTTGGAATATGTTCTTTTGAGTCTTTGAGGGTGAGAGCTTTCAAATCTTCCTTTTTGAGATATTTGATATAACCATCATTTCCTGTCATTCTTGCAAGGCTTTCATCGTTGAACACAACAACTGTGCCATCTGACAAAAGATGAACTTCAAAACAAATTGCATAGCCTTTTTCAATTGCTTTGGAAAAAGCAAGAAGTGAATTTTCAGGCACATTTTTTGAGTGAAGACCACGATGTGCAATAGGTGTTTCAACAAGCCAAGTTTTAAATAAATCCATAGATATTTACATTCCTTTTCAAAAATTTCAATTATTTTACTATATTTTGTTTTTTTTGTCAAATAGAAAAGTTAGTCGTTTGAGTCGACCAAATTTTTAAGCAATTTAATTCGATTTTGAGCATCAATTTTGTTTTGATTTGCAAGTTCTTTATTTTTCCAAGCGGTTATATATCTTGACTCACTTTCAATAAAATCGCCATATTTATCAAAGTTTGCTTCACTGTCAAAAGAAAGAGAATTGTCCTTTGGGTTGTATCTTAGCAGTGACCAATATCCGCATTCGACAGCTTTTTTCATTTCCTCGTGAGTTTTTGACATATCAATTCCGTGATTTGTGCAAGGACAATATGCAACAATCAAACTTGGGCCATCAAATGCCTCTGCTTCTTTAAATGCTTTAATACATTGATTTTGATTTGCACCAAGGCTTACTTGGGCGACATAACAATTTTTTGAAGCGATTGCAAGAGCGACCAAATCTTTTTTCTTTGTTTGTTTTCCTGAGTTTGCAAACTTGACCATTGCACCGCGAGGAGTTGATTTAGAGGCCTGACCGCCTGTGTTTGAATAAACTTCTGTGTCAAGGACAAGAATATTTACATTTTCTTTGCCGTTTAGGATGTGGTCAAGTCCGCCATAACCAATGTCATATGCCCAGCCGTCTCCGCCAATTATCCAAACACTTTCGTTTTTGTTTGAAGAGAATTTGTTTCCAAGTTTGATTCCAAGACCAAATTCAGCATTGTCTTCAAAAAGTGAATTTGCCCAAGCTGGACCTTTTCCGTTTTCATCCTTAAGATATGGACAACTTGGGAACGAACCGCCATAGATGCTTGAGCATCCTGTTGCATTTGCGATGATCATTTTGTCACCAAACAGGGTTGTTGCAAGGCGAATGTATGGGGTCTCTCCACATCCAGCACATGCACCAGAAAAACCGAAATAACAATCTTTAAATTGCAATCCTTTTGGAAGGTCTGTGGAGAATGGTGTTTCTTTTTCTGTTTTTATAGTTTGACAAACTTTATAGTTTTGTTTTTCTTTTTCAAAAATTTCGTTTGCAGGGGTCATGACAAGTGCTTTGTTTTTTGCAATACAGGTGTTTGCACAAACTCCACAACCAGTGCAGTCTTCAGGGCTTATTTGAAGGCGATAGAAATAGCCATTCATTCCAAATGCTTTTGCAAATTCGATTTGCTCAGGAGTTTCTGCTTTTGTGAGAACTGGTCTGATTGCATTGTGTGGGCATGCCATAACACATTGTCCGCATTGAATGCAATTTGCACTTATCCATTTAGGCAAAAATTCTGCAATGCCTCGTTTTTCAAATTCAGCAGTGCCTTGAGGGACTTTTCCTGTCTTGTCAAGAGCGGAAACAGCAATTGTGTTTCCGTCTAGTTTTTCAATAGGGGACATAATGTTTTTGTAAAACTTGTCATCAATATTTTTTGCTTGAAGAGAAATGTTTTTGAGTGTGAGTTTGCTTACGGCAACTTCTTCAATTGAATTTTCGGCAGAGCTAAATGCTTTCAAGTTTTTGTTTACGACTTCATTTCCCTTTTTCTCAAATGTT
>CAMOEU010000077.1 GCA_946612575.1 uncultured Clostridia bacterium | reverse complement strand
CAAAAACGGTGGTTTTGTTTTCAAGCGAAGGTAAAAGAAGTGAAAAAATTGATGCTGAAAGCATAATTCCTGCGGAAAGACCTATTGCTATTTGATTTAAGAGTTTTGAAGGTTTGTTGAAAAAGAAAATTAAAGTTGCACCGAGTGTTGTCATTAAACACGGTAGTGTGAAGCATAAAATTATTGCAAGATTCTTTGTCATCTTTTGTTTTTCCTCTATGATTATCATATGTTTTTGCTCAAAAATATGATTTTCTTGATGATTGGTTGTAGAAAATTTTGTCTGTTTTGCTTTTGCTTGTTTTGCGAAATTTTGAAATTTAAAAAACTGCATCCGAATGCAAAAAAATGCGAAAAAATTGCCAAAAAAATCGCAAAAAATGCGGTTTTTTTATTATTTTTAAAAAATGAAAAATTGCATCCGAAATCAATTTTTTGAAAATGGTTTTTTGTCAGTATTTGTCGAATTTTTAGGTATTTTGATATATTGTGCTTTTCTGGTGTTTTTTATTGATTTTTTTTTGCATTTATATTATAATATAAACAAGAAAATTATTTATGATTTTCAATGCGATAAAAAACCGCAAAAACACAAGCTAGGAGAGAGCTATGGAAAAGGTTAAGAGAAAATTTGGATTTTACATAATTGCAAGCATGTGCTTGCTTGTTTCAATTTTTGGAATTGGAGTTTCATCGACATTTGCCGGTGATATTTCTTATTCTGCAGCAGAAGGAGAAGAACAACAAACTGAAGATAAGTTTGAAAGACTCTTGCATTATGATGGAGAGTCTTTTGACGAACAATTAAACATTGTGACAGACGAACAAGTTATCTTTGAAAATTCTTATTTTTCTGACAATGCTGAAATCTCTCTTACAGCGACAGATGAAATCTTGAACGATGAAACTGTTGACACAAAACTCTCTTGTGCTTTTGTAAACTGTTATTTTGACAACGCTTCTCTCATTTTTGGTGCGATAAGCGATGTGACATTCTTCAACTGTGTTTTTGCAAA
This sequence comes from uncultured Clostridia bacterium, assembly GCA_946612575.1. GTDB lineage: Bacteria > Bacillota > Clostridia > Christensenellales > UBA1242 > Caccovivens. The sequence goes on along the minus strand of CAMOEU010000077.1, from coordinate 2,599 downwards.
CTCTGGCTACATCGTAAATTATGACTATGCAGTTGGCAGATTCACATTCTCAAACTGCTTGTCTGTTGGCTCTTCAAGAGTTGTGGGAAAAGCTTCAAGCACTGCAAACTTTGAAGAAACAATTATCTCTTCATATGGCATTGAAAACGACAATTTTGCATGTGTGGTTGATGATTGTGAATATTCAAACAACTTAAAAAGTTTGCATAAACTTTCTACATGGAAAAATGAAGAAGTTTTTCCTTGTGGATTTGATTTTGAAAATACATGGCTTTTTATTAGTCAAGGAAAAATTGAAAATCTTGTGCCAGTAAACAAACAAAAAGCACTTTCAATGGGTGTTGATGTCAACAATTTGACAAGCGATATTCACACAGTCACTTTGATTGACGGTGAGAATGAATTTGTTGTTTACACAATCGGCGATGCGACACTTTCAAATGATACAAATATTTTTGAAAAGAATGGAAAAATTTTCCGTTTTGCGGAAGAAAAGGAAATTGAATATGAAAATGCTGAAGAATCTGTTGAAGTGACTGCAGATTCGTCTTTCTATGTAATTTGGACTGATGTAAAAATCACTGTGACATTTGAAACAAACGGTGGAGCTCTTGCTGCTGAAGAACTTTCAAAAGAAGTTGTTTATGGTGAAGAATATGGCACTCTTCCAACTCCAACAAGAGATGGTTTCGTTTTTGGTGGATGGTTTGAAGATGAGTCTTGTGAAGGAAGAATGGTGATTGCTTCAAGTCTTGTGAGAAGTTTTGATGACATTACTCTTTATGCACTTTGGTATGAGGCAGCAGAAGGAGAACAAACACAAAAAAATGATACATATATTAATGTTACTTTTGTTTCTGGCGGTGATTATGGGTCTTCAGATGTAGATATGAATGATAGTGGAGAAACTTGCACATCTGTGTACTATACAAACATTGGAAACTCTAAATATTTTAATGTTACATACTCTCACTATGATTATGGTGATGGTGACGAGGGGTATGAGTATGACTATGCATCTGGTGGTGGTTTTTTCTCCCAAAGTAGTGGACAACTTGTTATTTATAGAATGCCATCTTTTGTTACAAGTGGCTATCGTTGGGGTTTGAAGATTGGAAGTTTGAATAATAGTATTGAGTCTTATTACAATGCTGGTGCATCTGGTGTGACTTTATCATATAACTCCAGTAGAAGACAATTCTACTTTGTTTCTGTTCCTGCTGCACAAACTTATACGGTCACATTGAATGTCAGCCCATCAGGTTCTGGTCACTATGTAAACTACAGCGGCGGTGCTGAAAGAGGGTCTTCTATCACAGTGACAGGAATTTCTAGTGGTGCAAATTTTTCGTACAACAATAACAACCAAAACATTTGGAGCACTGGAATTGGTGGAAACGATGTGTTTGCTAGAGCTTACACAGGATACACATTTTCTGAAATGAGAAAAAATGGAACGAAGATTACTTCTGGTGGAACAATTGATGGAAATACAACTTTCACAGCTGTTTTCAGTCCAATTGCATATACTATTACATATAATGCTTCAGGCGGAACAATTTCTTCAACTACGCAAACTTACTATATAAACAGTGGCTTCACTTTGAGGACTCCGACAAGAACGGGATATACATTTAGCCATTGGTTTTGTACTTCTCCTGATGGGACATGGTCTACAGGACCAAGTTATAGAGGATATCAATCTAGTGGTAAGTATGGTAATGTTACGCTTCTGGCGCAGTGGGAAAAAACCAAATACACTTATGATATATATGTTGATTCTCATGTTACAAATATAGAATGCTATCACGAATTCGAATGGTATAATTCTCGTCCAGACGGTGGAGAATGGGAAAGTGATGAAACATATTACAACAATGAGGGAAGTTCTTCATATTATGTTTTCAGAGTTGATCCAACAACAGATTTTGAATCTTGGGACGGTCTATATTTTAATATAACATGTGAAACGGGTTATGAAGTTTTCTATTCCTATTTTGATGATGATTATGAAAACACGAGTTATGCCAACTATTTCCATACGAATTGGATAGAAATTGGCGACACAGCCATGGCAAACTGCTCTCACACTATTTATGTTTACACAAGAAAGAAAAGTCTTGGTACGTCTTTGTATATGAATCCAAACTCTTTGTCTCCAACAGAATCTTACACCGTTGAGATGTATACATACTCAAAGACCGGATCTGCTTCAATTTGGAATAACTGGGACTATTTTAGTGTTAATTCCCACTCAAACAATGCGTGGGGAATTCTTGGATTGAAACTTGTTTTGACTCAAACGACCAACATTTCTTTTGATTATATGGAGCAATCAGAAGAAGGTTATGATAAGCCTTACTTTAGTAATGCTATGACAACATCCACTTGTCCTTTCTCTCAAAGTAATAGCACAGAAAGTAGTAATGTTTACTGGAATTGCGAATATGATAGTCCTTCTTACGGAACTATATCTTACGGAAATCTTTCCGCAGGGACATATTATATTTGGGTGAAATACCGAAAAGATGGAGGCGCAAACCGTGGCTATGACGGAATATATTTCTGTCCAAATTTCAACTTCCTTTATTGGAGCTCA
>CAMOEU010000076.1 GCA_946612575.1 uncultured Clostridia bacterium | reverse complement strand
CTATAAAACACAAACTGTGACCACATCAACAAATGAAGAAATCACATATTGTGTTTATAATTGGAGCGAGCTTGAATATCTGACTTTGACAATAGCTGCAAGCATCCCTGAAAACACTGAAAACGAATATAAATTTTGCAGACTTACAGTTTCAAACATTCAAACAGACAATCTTCAAACATCAACCGGTCTGATGAAAGAAAAAGAACTCAACAAAACAGTCCTTACATCAAACAAAATGAACAAGCAAGTTATCACCTACTATATCGACAGCGACACAAACTTGATTGAAAGTGAATACAAAAAGATTGGAAACGATTTTGGCTTGTATAAATTCAGTTTCAATTACACCGCAACAATTGATGGCAGTGACAGAGATATAAATGTTGGCTCGGTTTATATTGCAGTTCTTCCAGACAACATTGACACAAAAACAACAAGCAATCTCAAAATAAATTATAATGTCACCAGCTCAAACAAACTTATGAATGTGTTTCATCTCTCACTTGCAAACAGCTCTTCATATAAATATGTCAACCCTTCATACATCCAATGGAAAGTTATAGGCAAAGATATAAACAATGTCGTATATGCCCTGAATGATGAAGTTAAAAATTCAAATCCATCATATGCAAACTACAAAGTCATTTGGAATGCAACCCAACAAATTCAAACAACAGGTCAAAACTTCCTCTTTGACTCAAACGACATAGAAGGCACCTGGATTGCTTATTGCACAATTCTAAACTCAGATGGCACAGAAAAAATAACACTCACATCAGAAGAGATGTCAACAATCAAAGTCGAAAGAAAATCCTACACACTTATCATTGTTTTGAGTGTCGTTGGTGCAATTGCAGTTGGCTCAGTTGTTGGATTTTTGATATACAGAAAGAAAAAAGGAAACTAAAAAAACAAGGTCAAAGACCTTGTTTTTCTATTTTGTCTTAATATAATTATAGTTTGTATAATCTGTATAATTGCTTTTGCTGCTTCTTGGTTCGTATTCTGGATTTGCTTCATTGTATCTCTTTTGGAAAATTTCAGCTCTTTTTTTGTCAAGCTTGACATAGCCATCTGTGACGATACTTTTGTCAAATCTTATTATTGGCCACTTCAAATCAGATCCGAGTGGAGCTTCTTTTGCTATGTAATCCAAAATACTCTTATCACTTTTTACTTCCTCATTGAAATAGAAAATCATATTTGGATTGATTTTTATAAGGCATTTTGCAAAATGAACTTCGCCAAGCAAATCATTTTCTTGCAAAAATTCTCCAAACTTATCACAATCATCAAAAATATAAACAAGTTTTTTTGCAAATTTAGCTTCGTTGATTTTTCCCTCTTTAGCAAGTCTAGACAAAGTCGAGTAAAAATCATTTCTGTCTTCCATTGTATAGTTTTCATCATTTTGAATTTTCAAATTCAATGTTCTATCAAATCTTTCAAGGTTATCCATTTTCTATCTCCTATTATAATTCAAATGTGTATTCAGATCCACGAGTGTAGTCATTTTTAGTGGCAAATTTGTTTACTTCTTTGCTTCTCTTTTCTTTAATTACAGCAATTTCTTTCTTTGTCATAAAGCCCATTTCGCAAATTTTCTTAACCTTTGCACTTGGAAATGCCTCAAGAGACAAATCACATTCGTTTTCAAAATAATTTACAAAAAAATTTCTCTGTTCCAAAATCTTGTTAAACAATTTTGGATTTGATTCTCTCCACTCTCCCTTTGGAAGAAGCATTGAAAGCTTGAAACCAAGAATTGCATTTGGATTAATTTTTGTGACCATAAGTTTTGCAAATTCAAAATCTTCACCAAATCTTTGACTCATAGCCGAATTTTTCATAATATTAACAAAAAAACTACTATTTGTTTGAAACTCTTTGATCACATTTTCAAAAGTATCACCCATTCTATTCTTTCTTGCAAAATCGATTACTTGTGCAAGCTTTTCAAGTTCTTCTTTGTTTAGATTGAATTTTTCAATCGCTGCCCAAGTGCTTGGTTTAACCTCTTTTTCCATAAAACACTCCCTATTACAGTGTCGATTATAGCACCCAAAACACTCAATGTCAATAGTCATTTTAAAGAAAATTTTTATAACTTGATCCCATAAAATGTTGGAAAGTTTCAACATAGTTTTTTATTATCTCAAGCGATGTAAAAAATTCAATGGGCTCTTCTTCATCTATGTAGGTTTTCAGCCTAACAATCTCAATTCCAAGTTGTTCCATCGCCTTGTGGTCAACAAGAAAACAAAGTTTTTCTTCATCTCTTTTCCAAGAGTATTCCAAATTGTCAACAAGACTCGCAACCTGCCCATTGACAATGCCGTCGTTTACTTCTGTTGCCATTTCAATTTGATAACAATAATCTCTAACATTTTTCAGTGCATAAACAACCATTCTGTCTTCCAAAACACAAGAGAAAATCAAAAACAAAAAGACAAAGAAAAAAATACCCACCTTAATCCAATTTAATTTTGTCATAAATTTCTCCTTCTGTCAGTTTGAAAGTTTCATACTTTTGCTTATATTTTTGCAAAAAAACCTGTCCACTCCTATCAATTGTCAAAAGCAAAACATTCTTAACCGACTTAATCTTCCGTTTCTTCAAAAAATCCAAAACATCCTCTCTTGAGACATCCAAAACAGACAAGTTTTCTTTCATAATTTTTCCTTCGCAAATGAGTGTGACAGGGATTTGACTTTCTTCATTTTCAATTTTCATATCAGAAGCCGTAAGCGGAGCAAAATCACTCTTTGGCAAAACACTAAGTTTCCCATTTGTCTCCATAATAGCATATTGCACCTGTTCGACAGAGAAAAACCCTGCTTCTCTCAAGGCTTCAAAGACATCATCGATAGACATATCCAAATTTTTTAGTGCGACATTATCTATCCCATTTGGATTTATCACAATAATTGGTTTTCCATTGAAAAATTTTGCAAACTTTGTGCTTTTCGAGCTTAAAAAAGTCAAAAAGAAATGCAGCAAAACAAGGCACAAAACAGGCACAACACCGTGCAAAACAGGCACAGAAATTTCTGACATAGGGATTGTCGCTAGGTCGGCAATAATTTGAGTGAGCACAAGCTCAAAAGGCTGCATTTCACCTATCTGTCTTTTGCCCATAAGTCGGTATAAAAAAAGCACAATAATATAGATAAATGCCGAACGAAAGAAGATTGTTAACATATCCATATTATGTGCAAAAAATCAGAAAAATTATTGTAATTTTGCTTTCTTTTTCGTTGTAAAAAGTCTGTCTTTGACAACAACCGAAATTGTCGAAAGTTTGACAACCCCAAATGTCACACAAAGCAAACAGAAGACAAATAAACCCACAAAGCAAGAGATCAAAAGGTCAACAAAAAGTGGCACAAAGTTTGAAAGAATCGAACTTAGAAAACTTGTTAAAGCAACAGTCGGCAAACACAACAAAATCAATAAAGCAACTCTTGGCAAAACCACAATTTTTAGGTTAAGCTTTTTTCTTAACATTGCAAAATTTAAAAGCGAAGTGACAACTGTTGAGATACCCATTCCAACGATTAGAGAGTTTACACCGATATATTTTGGCAAAATCAAAATAGACAAAAACATAAACACTCCGCCAACAACATA
>CAMOEU010000075.1 GCA_946612575.1 uncultured Clostridia bacterium | reverse complement strand
AGGAAACATTTGCACACTTGATGGAAAAGTTGTGGGAAAACACGAAGGGCTTATGTATTACACAATTGGGGAAAGAAGAGGCTGACACATCGGTGGAAAAAATGGTGGAAATGGCCAAAGATGGTTTGTTTTGAAAAAGGACTTGAAACAAAACATTCTTTATGTCAGTCAGGGCGAATGTGACGAACTTTTCTCAAATGGACTTTATGCTGACACTTTCAATTGGATTCCAGAGCTTCCAAAGCAGAAGGAATTTGAGTGCTTTGCCAAGTTTAGATATCGCCAGCCAGACCAGGCTGTCAAAGTCACAGTCATTGACAAGACACATATTAAAGTTGACTTCAAAGAAAGGCAGAGAGCAATCACGGAAGGTCAGTTTGTTGTGCTTTATGACAAAGATGGTGTTTGTCTTGGCGGTGGAATTATTGATAAAAAATATTAGAAGCTTGAAACAAGCTTCTTTTTTTTGTGTTTTGATGTGTGTTTGTGGTATTATAATCGTGTAGGTGAAAAATGAAACTTAAAGATGTGATTAAAGATTTTGATATTGAAGAAAAGAATTTGACATATTATGGAAATGATTTTGCAAAGGTGGAAAATGTCGCTGGAAAGAAAAATGGAAAACTTATTCTTGTCACAGCAATGACATCAAACAAATTGGGTGTGGGCAAAACTACAGTTTCAATTGGGCTTTGTGATGCCTTAAACCAACTTGGCAACAAATCTATTTTGTCTCTTAGAGAGCCTTCTATGGGACCTGTTTTTGGTGTTAAAGGCGGTGCAACAGGAGGCGGAAAAGCATCACTTAGAAATAGTGACAGCATAAACTTGCATTTCACTGGGGATTTTCATGCTGTTGCTCAGGCAAACAACTTGCTTTCTTCAATAATTGACAACCATATTTTTCAAGGAAACGAACTTGGAATTGACAAGATATTTTTCAAGAGATGTCTTGATGTCAATGACAGAAGTTTGAGAGATATAACATACAAAATTGGAGACAAGACATATAGAACAGGTTTCAATATCACTGCTGCAAGTGAAGTTATGGCGATATGCTGTTTGAGTAAAAGCTTGAAAGAACTCGAAAAAAATCTTGGAGAGATTTTGGTCGGAACAAACAAAAATGGAAAACCAATTTTTGCCAAAGATTTGAAAGCGGAAAAATCTATGACTGTGCTGCTTAAAGATGCAATGAAACCAAACTTGACTCTCACAGAAGAAGGCTCGCTTGCCGCTGTGCATTTTGGACCTTTTGCAAATATTGCACACGGAGCAAGCTCTGTTGTGGCAACAGATTTTGCCTTGTCACACAGTGATTATGCTGTCACGGAAGCAGGTTTTGGAAGCGATCTTGGTGGCGAGAAATTTTTTGATATCACTTCAAATGTTTTGAAGAAAAAAGTTGCCGCAACAGTGCTTGTTGTCACAATAGGTGTGATGAAAGAGCAAAAGAATTTTGATTTTGGACTCGAAAATGTCAAAAAACACATCTTAAATTTGAGGGATGTTTTCAAGACAAATTTGGTTGTTGCAATAAACAAACACACAAAAGACAGCAAAAGTGATATTGAAAAGATAAAACTTTTGTGCTGGGATTTGGATGTGCCTTGTGTGGTGTGCGAACCATTCACAAAAGGTGGAAAGGGGTGCAGCGAACTTGCAAAAGAAGTTTTGCTTGCAACAGAGAAAAAACAAAACACAAAGACAGTTTATTCTGTCAAGGAAGATATCAAAACAAAGATAGAGAAAATTGCAAAAACTGTTTACGGAGCTGAAAAAGTGACTTATTTTAAGCAGGCAGAAGAGAAAATTGCATTTGCTGAAAAAATGGGTAAAAACTTTTATGTAAACATTGCAAAAACACAATTTTCGTTTTCGGATGACAAAAAACTTGTTGGGGCTCCAACTGGATTTGAGATGAAAGTTAAGGATATTGAAATCAGAAACGGAGCAAATATGATTGTTGCTATTGCAGGAAACATTGTTTTGATGCCTGGTCTTGCAAAAAAATCAAATTATCTTGATATAAAATTGTCGTCAAGTGGAAAAATCGATGGGATATTTTAGTAAACTAGAAAAAATACTTTGAAATTTTTAAGTATTATGGTATTATTTTTATGATTTTTTGAAATCAAGGAGAAAATTATTATGAAGAAAATTGCTATTGTCACTGACAGTAACAGTGGAATTACACAAGAAGAGGCAAAAAAACTTGGATGTTTTGTTGTGCCAATGCCATTTATGATTGATGGCGAAGAATATTTTGAAGATATAAATTTGACAGTTGATGAGTTTTATGTAAGACAAAAAGCAAATGCTAAGATTTTCACTTCACAGCCAAACATCAACGAAGTTGTCGAACTTTGGCAAAAAATTTTGAAAGATTATGATGAAATTGTTCACATTCCTATGTCAAGCGGACTTTCAAATTCATGCGACACAGCAACAACATTTGCTCAAGACTTCAACGGGAAAGTGCAAGTTGTCAACAATCAAAGAATTTCAGTCACAATGAAAGGCTCAGTTAAAGAAGCTCTTGAAATGGCAAAAAATGGCTATGATGCCGCTGCAATAAAAAAATATCTTGAAGAAACAAGATTTGATTCTTCAATCTACATTATGGTTGATACACTCAAATATCTCAAAAAGGGTGGAAGAGTGACACCAACAGCTGCTGCAATTGCAACAATTTTAAATATCAAACCTGTTTTGCAAATTCAAGGCGAAAAACTTGATTCTTATGCAAAAGTTTTGAATGTTAGAGCAGCAAAAGCAAAGATGATTGATGCGATAAAGAAAGATCTTGAAACAAGATTTGCATCTCTTGTTAAAGAAGGCAAGATGAGACTTGCTGTTGCACACACTCAAAACTATGAAAATGCACTTGTTTTTGCACAAGAAATCAAAAAGGCAATTCCAAATGTGCCTCTTGAATACATAGATCCACTTTCACTTTCTGTTGCTACACATATTGGTGAAAAGTCACTTGCTGTTGCTTGTTTTAGAACTTTTTAAAAGGGAAAAATATGAAAGATTGTGTTTTTTGCAAGATAATTAAAGGTGAAATTCCTTCATACAAAATCTATGAAGATGATTTTTGTTATGCATTTTTGGACATTGCAAATGATGTTGAAGGTCACACTCTTGTTGTGCCAAAAAAACATTATGAGTCTGTTATGACTTGTGATAATACAACTCTTTCAAGAATAATTGAAGTTTGCAAAAAAATTGGAAATCACTATGTCAAAGAATGTGGCTTTGACGGATTTAACATTTGCAACAACTCAGGCAGTGCTGCACAACAAACTGTTATGCACACACATTTTCATATTTTGCCAAGAAAGCAAGGTGATGGAAAGGATTTAGTTATTCAAAATCCTGGCGAAAATTGCGAAAAAATTGAATCCGTGTTTAAAAAACTTGCAATGAAAGACGAAAAAATTGAAAAATCTCAACCACACGACAATGTTGACCCAAATTCAGTTGTGCTCTACACAGATGGTGCATGTTCTGGAAATCCAGGTGCAGGTGGCTGGGCTGCAATACTTTCTTTTAAAGGAAAAGAAAAAATTCTTTCTGGTGGAGAAAGAGAGACGACAAACAATCGTATGGAACTTATGGCAGTCATTGAAGGCCTTGAAGCTGTAAAGAAAAACTCTAAAGTTGTTGTTTTTTCTGACAGTGCTTATGTTGTCAATGCATTTTTGCAAGATTGGATAACAAATTGGCAGATGAGAGGTTGGAGAACTGCAGGCGGAGATGAAGTTTCAAA
>CAMOEU010000074.1 GCA_946612575.1 uncultured Clostridia bacterium | reverse complement strand
TTTCCGACAACGAAACACATTTTGTATTATACTCATCTGTGCACTCGTTGTCAAGGAATTTTATAAAATAATTAAAACAATTTTTTGTCAGTTATACAAATAAATTTCCCTTCTACAAGCAAAAACCTTTGTTTGCATTTTGGGCATTTGTAAATATAATCAGGTGCTGGCACTGACCCACCAATTTCAGTTGATGCAATTTTTGATACAGCGACTTCAATCATATGCTCCACAGCACTTGTCTTAAGATTTGCACCCCTGCACTTTGGGCATCTAGAGAAATTTTTATTAACTGCTCTCATCATTGTTTCGGTCAATTCTGTGATAACATCCTTAAAATACATAACAACCCCTTATATGTTAAGTTTACCACAAAAAGAGTCTAATTATCAACAAATTTCGACAAAAATTCGCTTTCTGTCAAAATTGACACACCAAGTTTCTTCGCTTTGTCAAGTTTGCTGCCCGCTTCCGCTCCTGCAATGACAAAACTTGTGTTTTTTGAAACCGAAGAAGCTGTCTTTCCACCATTTTCTTCAATAATGTTTGTCATCTGCTGTCTTGTGAAATGCTCAAGTGTGCCAGTAAGCACAAAAGTGAGACCTTCAAGTTTGTCAGAAATTTTGGTATTCTCAACAATTGGAACAACACCCGCCTTAAGCAATCTTTCAATTTCATCCAAATTGTCCGCATCCGCAAAGTAATCAACAATATTCTGTGCTATAATCTCTCCCACATCTTCAACTTGCAATATCTCTTCAAAAGTCGCAGTCTTAAGTTTCTCAAGACTATCAAATCGTTTGACAAGATCCTTTGCTGTTTTTATCCCGACTTCACTTATTCCAAGCCCAAAAATAAATCTTGCAAGGTCAATGTTTTTGCTTTTTTCAATTGCATCAATGACATTTTGAGCTTTTTTATCCTTAAATTTTTCAAGTCCAATAAGCTCTTGCTTTGTAAGTTTATAGAAATCAGAATAATGTCTCAAATTCAAATCGTCATAAAATTGAATAATTGTCTTTTGAGAAAGCCCTTCAATGTTGAAAGCTTCCCTGTCCACAAAATGTGTAAGTCGTGCCACAATTTGCTCTTTACAACCATTATGATTTTTGCAGAAAACAAGTGGTCCCTTTTTGACAAGTTTGCTTCCACAACAAGGACAAAATTCTGGTTCTTTTATTTCCGTTGAATTTTCATATTTTTCAGACAACCCCAAAACTTCTGGAATAACTTCATTACTTCTTCTTATAAAAACACGGCTGTTTTTGAAGACATTTTTCTTTCTTATATCTTCAATGTTGTTGAGTGTCGCCCTAGAAATTGTCGCACCGGCAAGTTCGACAGGCTCCAAAACAGCGATAGGAGACACCTTGCCTGTCCTACCTACCTGCCACAAAACATCAAGAAGCATAGTTGAAATTTCCTGTGCTTCAAACTTATATGCTCTTGCCCATTTTGGAAATTTGTTTGTGTAGCCAATATCTTCTCTTGGTCCAACTTGATTAAGCTTTATCACAACTCCATCAATCATAACATCAAGGTCGTTTTTCTCTTTGTCTATCTTATTTATAAGACTCTCAACTTCCGCCTGAGTATCAACAACTTCAAAAAAGTCTCCAGTTTTAAATCCATTTTCTTTGATAAACTCGTGCATTTGCTCTTGAGTTTCAAAATTTTTGCCTTCACAAAGCAAAACAGCATAACAGAAATAATCAAGCTGTCTTTTTGCTGTTTCTTTTGGGTCAAGATTTCTTATCGCCCCAGCAACACCATTTCTTGGATTTTTGAGTGGCTCTTCTGCAGTTTTGTTATATCTTTTAAACGAAGAATTTGTCATCATTCCTTCGCCTTGCAAAATAAGTCTGCCCTTAAATGGAATTGTAAGCGGAACAGATTTGATTGTTTTTACCTGAAGTGAAACATCTTCGCCAATTTCACCATTTCCACGAGTTGTTGCACAAACAAATTTTCCGTTGTTATACTCTGTGACAATAGTGAGTCCGTCAAACTTATATTCAACAGCATAACTTGGTTTTTTGACAAATTTTTTCATATCATCAAAAAATGCAGAAAGTTCGTCAAAACTTCTCACCTTACCCATTGAGTAAAGTCTTACTTCGTGCTTTTTCTTCACAAACTTGTCAAGCACATCTCCGCCGACTCTTTGTGTTGGAGAGTTTGGCAAAACGACTTTAAGTTCGTTTTCAAGGTCAACAAGTTCGTCATAAAGTTTGTCATATTCCTTATCAGAAATTGTTGGATTGTCAAGTTCATAATAATTGCGGTTGTGAATCAAAATCGTCTCAACCAACTCTTTCATTCTGTCCATCTTATTCATCATCCACCACCTTTGTTAGGTTTGCAAGATTAAGCATCAAACTCTTTCTTCCAAAATCTTCAAAATCAATTTCTCCAACATAGCCATCAGAAGATATATCAACAATTTTTCCAATTCCAAACCTTGGATGCTCAACTTTGTCACCTTTTTTGAATCCGGATTCAAAATTATCTTCATCTTCGGTCTTTTTGCTGTAATCAAAATTTTGTGATTGAACTCTTGGTTTTTCAATGGAAACAATATTGAGTTCTCCCAAAAATCTGCTTTCTTTTTCAGCATTTGTTTTTCCATACATAAATCTGCTTTTTGCACTTGAGAAAAAGATTCTTTCTTTTGCTCTTGTAATGGCGACATACATAAGTCGTCTTTCTTCTTCAAGTTCTGCCTTGCTGTTGTTTGACCTTGCAAGCGGGAAAATACCTTCTTCAAGTCCAACGACAAACACCGTCCTAAACTCAAGCCCTTTGACAGAATGAATTGTTGCCACAGAAACAAAACCATCTTCTTGAATGTTGTCACTGTCACTTCTAAGCATAACATTTGCCAAAAAGTCAGATAATGTTGCACCTTCGTTTTCATCTTGAAAATCTCTCACACTCAAAAGAAGAGCATCAATGTTAAGTTCTTTCTTATCATCTTCTTCATCTTTCAAAGAAAAAGCCTTCTTCAAACCAAATTTTTCGACAACTTTTTCAGCAAAATCTGCAATCGGAAGCGAATTTTTCTCACTTTCAAGCAATTTTATTGTCTCAACAAACTTTTCAAGTTTTGGATATAATTTTGTAAATTTAAACTTTTCACTCATCAAATAGTCATAAAGTTTTTCTTCTCCTGCTTCTTCCAAAAGTTTTGAAATCGAGCCGTCACCAATTCCCCTTTTTGGAAAATTGATAATCTTAAGAAGTGAAAAGTCATCTCTTGGATTGACAAACAAATTTAAATATGCAAGCACAGTTTTCACTTCTGCTCTTTCATAAAATTTGAAACCACCATAAATTTTGTATGGAATGCCACACATCAAAAAAGCATCTTCAAAATTTTTAGATAAGGCATTCACTCTCATCAAAACAGCAAAATCGCTGTATGAATAACCTTGACTTAAAAGCTCCAAAATGTTTCTGCAAACAAATCTAGCCTCTTCCCTTTCATCATATGCTGAGAAAAATTCAGGGTCCTTTCCCTCCTCGTTTTCTGTTCGCATCACTTTTCCCGTTCTATCATCATTATTTTTGATAATTCTATTTGCGGCATCAATTATTTTTTTGGTAGAACGATAGTTTCTCTCCAATTTAAACAACTTTCTATTTGGAAAATAATTTTCCAGATTTTTTGGGAAATTACTAAATTCTGCCCCTCTCCAAGAATAAATGCATTGGTCTTCATCACCAACAATAAACAAATTTCCATGTTCGGATGTAAGTTTTTTCACTAATTCAAACTGAACAAGGTTTGTGTCTTGAAACTCATCAACCAAAATATATTCAAATCT
>CAMOEU010000073.1 GCA_946612575.1 uncultured Clostridia bacterium | reverse complement strand
CTCGTCTGGCAAACTTCTGTCTGTGATGTATCTGTCAGACAAATTTGCCGCAGCAACAATCGCTTCTTCTGTTATCTTAATATGGTGGAAAGCTTCATATGTGTCTTTCAAACCATTCAAAATTTGAATAGTTTGTTCGACAGATGGAGGATTGACCATAACAGGTTGAAATCTTCTTTCAAGAGCCTTGTCTTTTTCTATATATTTTCTATATTCATCAGTTGTTGTTGCACCAATTGTTTGAAGTTCCCCTCTTGCAAGATATGGTTTAAGCATATCAGAAGGACTTGTTTCACCTTCTTTGCTTCCTGCCTGAGCAAGTGTGTGAATTTCGTCAATAAAGACAATAATATTGCCATTTTCGATAATTGTTTCAATCACACCCTTAAGCTTTTCTTCCATTTGCCCACGATATTTTGTGCCAGCCATAAGACCGCCAATCTCAAGAGCATAAATTGTCTTATCTCTTATCTCTTCAGGCACATCGCCAGATGCAATTGCCTGTGCAAGACCTTCCACAACAGCAGTCTTTCCGACCCCAGCTTCTCCAATAAGCACAGGATTGTTTTTTGTCTTTCTGCACAAAATTTCAATCACTCTTTGGATTTCTTCTTCTCTTCCAATAACAGGGTCAAGTTTGTGTTGTTTTGCCTTGAGCGTGATATCACTACCCATTTCAAGCAAATTTTCTGGAAGAGTGCTTGCACTTTGAGAATTATCGTCCTTTTTGTTTGCGGAAACATTTTTTCCAGCCACCTGCAAAACAGACATAAGTTTTTTCTTCAACTCTTCAATGTCAACATTAAAAAGATTTTCCAAAACCTTTGTTGCATAACAAGTTTTGTTTGAAAGAATTGCCAAAAGCAAATGCTCTGTGCCAATAAAAGAATGCCCAAGATCCATCGCCGTGTTTTGAGCAACTTGAAAAAGTTCTTTTGTTCTTGGAGTAAGTTCAACACTTCCATAAAGCGAAACTCCAGAAGAAGATTCTTCAAAAAGGTCAAAAAGAGCCTTTTCTGTCACACCATAACTTGAAAGCAATTTTGATGCAGTGCAATCAGAAACAGAAGCAAGTCCATACAAAATATGTTCGGTTCCAACAAGATTGCTTCCAAATCTCAAAGCAATTTTGCTGGCATTTTTAATAACCTTTTCAATACTGTCTGAAAACAAACCATTACTATATGCCATAACACAAATCTCCTTTTATAATTTTATCAATATTTGAAGATTTTTAGACTGTTTTTTCAACAAGTTCTTTTATCTTCTTAGATATATACAAACTTCTTGCCGCATCTTCCTTTAAATTATACGAAAAATTTTCATAATCCATAATATTTGCAGAAGACCCTTCATCATAAAGTCTTGAAAAAGCATTCATATCATTTATTTTCAAAAATCCAAGTGCCGCTCCAAACCTGATTTTTGAAAGTAAGTTTATCATCTCTGTTTCTTCAAGAAGTTTACACCCTGTCAAAACCGCATATGCTCTATAAACCTCATCAACAAGTTTTTCGTGGTCAAGAGCAAGAATATCTTCTCTTGCAGAAAGCTCCATATTGCAAATTGTGTCAACATACTCGCTCACACTTTCCATAATCTCAATCTCTGTCATTCCAAGCGAATTTTGATTTGAAATTTGATAGAAACTTCCGTTTGTTTTTGTTCCTTCGCCATAAAGTCCTCTGACTGTGAAACCCTTTCCCCTTGCTTCATTTTTGACAAGTTCGATATCATTGTTTATTTCAAGTGCAGGCAAAAAAAGCATAACAGACGCTCTCATTGCTGTCCCCAAATTTGCAGGGCTTGATGTGATAAAGCCATATTTTTCAGAATATGCAACATCAACAGAAGAAAGCAAAATATCATCAAATCGTTTTATTTCAAAATAAGGTTTATAAAGGTCATAACCATTGAAAATACACTGCTCTCTGATGTGATCTTCTTCGTTTATCATAACAATAAGATGCTCATCATCACTCATTGCAAAAGCCGCAATATCCTTGTTTTCGACAAGTTCTTTTGAGATGATATGTCTTTCAAGAAGTGCATTACACTCGTTTAAAGAAATCTCTTTAAGCCTTCTCACATCAAAATTTCCAAACTGCTTGAGTGCACTTTCAACAGCTTTAATTATAAAAACTGCGTCAGACTCCTGTCGCAGTTTCGTGAAAAAATTGAAGCCAGCGACATTTCTAGCCAATCTGATTCTGGAAGAAATAGCAATGTTTTCAAATTTTTCCTTCATAATTTTCCTTTTACTTTTCTTTGTGTCTTTTTCCACCAAACATTCTGTCAACAATTGCAGAAATTTCAGGCATTTTGTAGCACTGCTCACAGCCCACAAAACCTGTTTCCAAAATTTCCTGAACAGAAGTGTGGCATTTTGGACAAACTGAATTATTCATCTTTTTCAATACCTTTCATAGTGAGCGAAATTCTCTTCTTAGCAAGGTCAACAGCAATCACCTTAACTTCAACGACATCTCCCACTTTCACAACATCACTTGGATGTTTCACAAAACCTTCTGAAAGTTGTGAAATATGAACAAGACCATCTTGGTGAACACCAATATCAACAAATGCACCAAAGTCAACAACATTTCTGACAACTCCAGTGAAAATCATTCCTTCCTTAAGGTCTTCCATATGAATAACATCTGATCTAAGCACAGGTTTTGGCATTGATTCACGAATGTCACGACCAGGTTTTAAGAGTTCGGAAGTGATATCATTGAGTGTTGGAACACCAACACCGCAATTTTTTGCAACAGTTGCTTCACCTTTTTGCTCTATCATTTTTGGCAAAAGGACAAGATTGTTGTTTTTAACATCTTCTTCAGTGAGTGAGAAAAGTCTGAGAAGTTTTCTTGCTGCCTCATAACTTTCTGGGTGCACAGCAGTGTTGTCAAGCACATTCTCACCACCAACAACTCTTAAGAATCCGGCACATTGTTCGTATGCCTTTGGTCCAAGTTTTGCAACTTGCAAAAGTTCTTCTCTAGACTTAAATCCTTTGTTTTTTGCTCTATATGCAACAATGTTGTTTGCAATTGATTTGTTGAGCCCAGAAACATAAGAGAGCAAACTTGGAGATGCTGTGTTGAGGTCAACACCGACACTGTTAACACAGTCTTCAACCACACCAGTCAAAACTTCTGTAAGTCTGTTTTGTGGCATATCGTGTTGGTATTGTCCTACACCAATTGACTTAACATCAATTTTGATAAGTTCGGCAAGTGGGTCTTGCAATCTTCTTGCAATAGAAACTGCAGATCTAAGGTTTACATCATAATCTGGAAATTCTTCTGCAGCAAGTTTTGAAGCAGAATAAACTGAAGCACCTGCTTCACTAACAACAGCATAACTTACTGGTCTGTTTACATTTTTGATAAGTTCGGCAACAAAAATTTCACTTTCTTTTGAAGCAGTTCCGTTTCCGATTGCAATGATATCAACTTTGTTTTTCTCAATCATTGCCTTAAGTTTTTCCATAGCTTCTTCTGTTTTTGATCTTGGTGGTGTTGGATAAACCACAGTTGTGTCAAGAACATCACCCTTCTTGTCAATAACAGCAATTTTACATCCATTGTGATATCCTGGGTCAAATCCCATAATGATATTGTTTTTAAGTGGAGATTCCAAAAGAAGTGGACGAAGATTGACTTCAAACATTTTGATTGCTTGTTCGTTTGCAGTGTCAGTAAGATTGTTTCTGCACTCTCTTTCAAGTGATGGAAACAAAAGTCTTTCATATGCATCAGCAATTGTTTCATTCATAAGCTCGTCAGTGTCAGGATTGTTTTTCTTGAAATATTTTTCAATCACAGGGATTGTAAGTTTTTCATCAATAACAATCTCAACTTTCAAGCACTTTTCATTTTCCCCACGAT
>CAMOEU010000072.1 GCA_946612575.1 uncultured Clostridia bacterium | reverse complement strand
TTTGTTTATTTTTTCAAATGCAATAGACAACTGTCTTGAAAAGTGGGTTGGGGTGATAAGGTCAATTGAAGAATGACTTTCTTGATTTTCTTCAATAAGCTTGACAAATTCTTCTATCGTATATTCTTTTCCAACTCCGCCACGAGAGATTTCATAGTTTTGACAATAAGAACATCTTAAGTTGCAGCCAGAAAAAAAGATGGCAAGACAGCCTTTACTGCCAGTTATGCAAGGCTCTTCCCACTGAAAGTTTTTTATAACTTTTGCTATTCTGATTGTGTCTTTTTCTTTGCAAAACCCAACATTTATTTTTCTGTCAATGTTGCAATTTCTTGGACAAATTTTGCAAAAATTTTCTTGATTTGTCATATTGATATTCTATCACAAATCTTCCCATATTTTCAAGGGAAACGACAATGTTTGCAAACACTAGACAATTTTGTGTGTTTGTGGTATAATGTCTATTATTTAATTACATAAAGGAGTTTATTTTGGACGATCCGAGTTTGCTCTTGGGAGCATCATTTAGTTATATTCACGGCATTTTGATTGCCGTTATCATTTTTCTGCTTATAGGTTCGGCATTTTTCTCTATGAGTGAAACAGCTTATTCTTCAATGAATGTGATAAGAGTTCGCTCTATGGCAGAAAACAAGGTTAAAGGTGCAAGAAGAGCTCTTTATATTGCAGAACATTCTGACAGAGCACTCACAACAATACTTGTTGGGAATAATATTGTAAACATTTTGTCAACAACTCTTTGTGCATACATTTTGTCAAGTTTCATCACAAGTGCAACACTTTACAACATCTTAAACACTGTTGTTATGACAATCATAATTTTAATTGTTGGTGAGATTTTGCCAAAGGCATATGCAAAAGCACATCCTGAAACTGTTGCCATAAAAGTCTCTGGATTTATGTATTTGTTTATGAAACTTTCTTATCCATTTGTTATTGGTTTTTATGGGCTCCAAAAATTGTTTACAAAAAGAAAAACGGCAAATGAAACAAATGTCACAGTCACTGAAGACGAACTTGAAAACATTATTGACACTATGGAAGAAGAAGGTGTTTTGGAAGACAATGAAAGTGATATTATTCAGGGTGCACTCAAAATCAAAGATGTCACTGTTGAAAATATTATGACTCACAGAGTTGATGTCGTCTTTTTGGAATTGAAGGCGACAGAAAAAGAAATCGAGCAAACATTTGCTGAAAACAAATATTCAAGAATCCCAATTTATAAAGGCACTGTGGACAATGTTGTCGGGATATTAAATTTCAAAGATGTTTTTGAAGCAAAAATGACCGGACGAAAAATCAACATTAAAGAATTGATGTCAAAGCCACTTTTCACTGCCGAAAACACAAATGTTGACACACTTATAAGAGAAATGCAAAAGAAGAGAAATCATATGGCTGTTGTGCTTGATGACAATGGTGGGGTTTCTGGAATTGTGACTTTTGAAGATTGTGTTGAGATGGTGTTTGGTGAAATTTACGATGAAACCGATGAAGATGAAAAAGAGCCTATTTTTGAAAAAATAGCAGAAAACGAATATAAGATTGATGCTGATATGTCTGTCGAAGATTTGTTTGAAAGACTTGAAATTGAAACAATGCCAGAAAATCCATACCAAACAATAAACTCATTTGTGTTTGATTTGTCGGAAGATGTTCCTTCAATCGGCGAAAAAATCACATATGACACTGTTGATGAAATCATTGATGATGAAGGAAACTTGACAAGAAAAAATATAAGAATGATTTTCACTGTCACAAAACTTGAAGACCACAGAATTGAAATGGTAAATTTGCAAATAGTAAATCTTGACGAACAAGAAAACGAAACCGAAGAAGAATAGGAGAGGGTTATGAGCGAACAAAACATTATTAAACCACATTTGGTAAAACCTATGCTTGAGAAAGTTGTGTTTGAAAAATATCAACTTCCCCAACCAAATGCAATGATAAACATAAAACCAGAAGATGAAATTGATGTGAAGAAAATTGCAGAAGATGTTGTTAGGGCGACACTCACAAGAAACTTGAGATTCCAGCCAGAAAACTTGATGAAACTTTCTGTCACAATGATTGTTGATATTCCTGTTGATTCAATCGAATTTGGTCGTCTTGATGACCCTAAGGGATTTATCAAAAACAGCCAGCCAGTGAGAATTTTGGTTTCTTATGTTTCAAACATCATCACAAATCTTACAATAAACACATTCTTGGGGCCAATTGTGACTCCACCAAACATTCAAGAATAATTTTGTGCCTTTTGGCACTTTTGCGGGTGTAGTACATCGGTAGTATGTGGGCTTCCCAAGCCTAAGAGGTGGGTCCGACTCCCATCACTCGCTCCAAAGAAAAAACTTCGCACATTGCTCGTTTTGTCGACAGGCTCCAAAAGCATCGCTTTGGTGCTTGTTTTTTCTTTTTTCACGACCAAACGAAAGTCGCATTTCATTGGCGACTTTGTCGTGACTTTATGATTGGATATTTTTAGACTTCGCACATTGCTCGTTTTGTCGACAGGTACAATTCGTTCTTGTTATCTTTTTACATTTTGCTTCCTGAAAAGATTTAAGCAGGCAAAGGATAAAATTTGCTTGCTTTTTTTATTTTTTATGGTATAATGAATTCATACTAATTTGGTAGGAATTTATTTTTTTATTATATAGGAGAATTTATGAAAAAACTTTTAGAGATAAAAAATCTCAAAGCAAAGGTAGAAGAAAAGGAAATTTTGAAAGGTCTTAATCTTCAAATCAACAAAGGTGAAGTCCATGTGATTATGGGGCCAAACGGTGCTGGGAAAAGCACTCTTGCAAATGTGATTTTTAATAATCCTGCATATCAGAAGACAGCCGGAAAAGTTTTGTTTGAAGGCAATGACATCACAAATGCAAAAGTTGATGAAATCGCAAAGGCGGGCATTTTTATGTCTTTCCAATCTCCAGAAGAAATTTCTGGGGTTTCTGTTTTCAATTTCTTGAAGACTGCAAAAAGCAAAATCACGGGTGAAAATGTGAATTATTTTGACCTTAAAGATGAAATTGAAAAAGACACAAAAGGTCTCAAAATGAAGTATGAAATGGTAAATCGTGACCTTAATGTCGGCTTTTCTGGCGGAGAAAAAAAGAAAAACGAAATCTTGCAGATGCTTATTTTAAACCCAAAACTTGCAATACTTGATGAAACAGATTCTGGGCTTGATGTTGATGCAATAAAGATTGTTTCAAAGGGAATCTCTATGTTTAAGAACGATGACAATGCTGTGCTTATCATCACTCACTCAAGCAAGATTTTGCAACAAATCAAAGTGGACTTTGTTCATATTTTGATTGATGGAAAGATTGTTTACACGGGCGACAGCACACTAATTAAACAAATTGAAGAAAATGGTTATGAAAAATTTAAGGCAGGTGTTTAATGGCAAAAACACAGGTCGAAGAAATAAATCAAAACATCTATGATTTCAGAAACAAAGATGATTTTGAATTTAAAATGAAAAAAGGTCTTTCAAGAGAAATTGTTGAAGAAATTTCAAAGCGAAAGAATGAGCCAAAATGGATGCTTGAAATCAGACTCAAAGCTCTTGAAACTTATGAAAAACTCTCTCTCCCTACATGGGGACCAGATTTGTCTGAGCTTAATATGGATGACATTTCCACTTATGTCAAACCAAAGACTGATATGAAGTCAAGTTGGGAAGATGTGCCAAGTGAAATTAAGGACACTTTTGACAAACTGGGAATCCCAAAGGCAGAGCACGAATATTTGGCTGGGGTGGGTGCACAATATGACAGCGAAGTTGTTTACCACTCAATCAAAGACAATTTGCTTAAGCAAGGTGTTATTTACACCGATTTTGACAGTGCGGTGAGGGAATATCCAGAAATTGTCAAAGAGTATTTTTCAAAATGTGTGCCAATTTCTGATCACAAGTTTGTTGCACTTCATTATGCAGTTTT
>CAMOEU010000071.1 GCA_946612575.1 uncultured Clostridia bacterium | reverse complement strand
CAATTTCGTGTGCTATTGTCGCAATTGAAGCAAGGCTGTCAGAAGAGACCGTTTCGTCACTCAATGCAACGACACCGTGTGAATAGTGATCTTCATATCTTCTAGCTCTTGCAAGTTTAAGTTTGTTTGAAAAATGTCTTTTGTTTAGTTCCAAAACAAAATCATAAGTGGAAAATCCTGCAGAATTTCTTATTCTTCTTGCCTTATCTAGATTCACAAAATAGTTTTCGCCAGAAAAATTTGCTATTGAGAAACACACACATAGCAAAATAACAACAACCGCAATAACTCCAATAACAACATAACGAATCATAGATTTATTATATCAAAATTTGAAAGTTGTTGCAACACTTTTGTCTTGTTATGTGACAATAAGCACTGTCTCCCCTTTATAAATTTTTGTCCCAGCAGGTGGAAGTTGCGATTTGACAATTCCACCATCTCCATCAATTTCATAATTTACACCCAAGATTTTGAGCTCCGAAACCGCTTCCGCAAGGCTTTTGCCGATAAGGTCTGGCATAATCACTTCTTTCAAAACAAAACTTGGGTCATCTTTTGGGATGTTGAAAAGTGAGAAAAGTTCGCTGAAAAAAAGTTTTCCATATGGAGCAGCAACAAGTGAGCCATAATATGCACCAGCTGAAGGTTCGTTTACAAGAATCATAAAAAGATAGTCTGGATTATCTGCCGGATAAGTCCCAATGAAACTTGAAATATACTTGCCCTGTGCAATAAGTCCATTTTCTCCATATTTTTGTGCAGTGCCTGTCTTGCCGCCGATATTATACCCTTCGACAAATGTGAAATCTTTTGTTTTGTTTTCTGCAAATTGCAAAAGACTGTTTACCGTTTCGCTTGTCTTTGCACTTACAATTCTCTTTTCTTCAATTTCTGGACAGAATGTCACTTTCCCATTTACATCAACACACTCCTTAACAACAGTCGGTGTTTTCAAAATTCCACCACTTGTTATGCCAGCAACAGCAGAGAGAAGTTGGATTGGAGTGACTGCAATTGCATGCCCAAAACCCATTCTTGCAAGATCAACAGTCTTAACTTGTGACTGCGGCATCAAAATGCCACCACTTTCGCCCTGAATTGTTATGTTTGTTTTGCTTCCTATGCCAAATTTTTTCATATAACTATAAAATTTTTCCACACCAAGCCTTTGAGCTAAATCCATAAAACAACAGTTGCACGAATTTGCAAAAGCTTCGGTAAGTGTTTGACTTCCGTGACCAATCGTTTTCCAGCATTTGATTCTCTGTCCGTCAACAACTCTGTATCCTGGGCAATAGAAATGATCGTCAAGTGAGCAAACACCTTCTTCAAGAGCTGCAGCAAGTGTGAGAATCTTAAAGGTAGAGCCCGGCTCATATGTGTCTGTCACAGCGGTCATTCTCATTTGCTGAAAAAGGGCAGAAAGGTTATCTCTTGGCACATTGTTTAGGTCAAAACTTGGTTTTGAAGAAATCGCCAAAATTTCGCTTGTTTTTGCATTCATAACAATTCCTGTGACTCCTAGGGCTTTTTGTTCTTCAAAGGCTTTTTGCAAGGTTTTTTCAAGCAAAATTTGGATTTTGCTGTTTATTGTCAGTGTCACATCATCACCAGCAACTCCATTCACATAATATCTGAGCGAGCCGCCAATTTCTTTCCCTTGCAAATCACTTTGCACATAAGAATAGCCGTCAACTCCAGTCAAATATTCATTTAAATATGCTTCAAGTCCTGCCTGACCGATATTGTCAACAGAAGAAAAGCCCAAAAGCTGTGTGAGCAAATTTCCATAGACATAATTTCTTCCAACATTTTCTGTCATATAAATTCCATCAAAATTGAGTTTATATATCTTGTCTGCCGTTTGGGAATCAACTTGCATTTTCAGTAAAACTTCTGACACATTTTTCTTTGAAACTTTCTGCAAAGTTTTTTCATAATCCAACTCAAGCAGTTTTGAAAGATTTTCTGCCACAACTTCTGGGTTTTTCACTTCTCTTGCCCTGACATAAACATCGTAAGTCGTGAAACTCTCTGCCAAAACATCTCCCGTTTCATCAAAAAAAGAACCTCTTTTTGCCGTGAGTGACAAATCTCTTGTCCACTGATTTGTCGCTCGTTGCTGAAGCTCTTTTCCATTTATTATTTGCACAACAAAAAGCCTTACACTCAAACTGCAAAACAAGAAAACCAAAACAAGAAAAATTGCTTTAATTCTTTTGCTCATAGACAAGAGTGTAAACTTTTGCAAAACTAGCCTCCAAACACCCCACTTATGAAGTTTGTAAGTTTGTCATACCAGTTTGTCTTTTCTCCAATATCTCCGGCATTTTGCATTTCTTCTGGGTATGTCTCGATAAATTCCATACTCTTTTTTGTTGCATCAAGATTTCCAATGTTTTTGAGATATTTTGGAAGATTAATGTCATAAAATTCGTGTTCGATGCTCGAAAGACTTGAAGAAAAGTTGTCAAGAAGTGTCACATTTGTCACAGCAATCAAACTGCAAATTGCAAGCCCGACTGCAATAACAACACCTCTTCTATTTTTTTTACTTTTTTCCGCTTCCGGCTTGAGTTTTTTTCTCAATTTTATGACAGTTTTGTTTTCTTCAATAAAATCATAGTTGGGTTTTTCAATAATATTTTGACTTTCTTGTTTAGGCTCTTCAACTTCAAATTGCTTTTGAATCAACTCTTCTTTTTCTTTTTCAAAATCAGCCAGTTTCTTTTCTTCTTCCTGCTTTTTAAAATCGCCAATTGTTATGTTTTCAAGCGACTTCAAATATTCTGTCTTTGCAGAAGTTTCTTCTTGCTTTAACTCTGGCAATTTTGTTTCTTGTGTGCTGTTTTGAGTTTCTTCAATTTTGGTTTCTGCCTTTTCTTCAACAGCGACTTCTCTTTCCAAAACAAGTTTGTCCATATATTATATTGACCCCCTTTTGTTTATATTCTTCTTTCTAGATTTTCTCAACAATTCTAAGTTTTGCACAGGTGCTTCTCGAATTTTCTTGCTGCTCTTTCTCGCTTGCAACAATAGGTTTTCTGTTTACAAGTTTTACTTTTGCTTTGTGCCCACAAATGCAAACAGGTGTTTTTGGTGGGCAGATGCAGTCTGTGCTGTCCATTTTGAAAACGGTTTTGACAATTCTATCTTCAAGACTGTGGAATGTAAGCACACATCCTCTACCTTTTGGATTTAACATCTCGACAAGTTCTTCTAGTACTGTGTCAAGCCCGTCAAGCTCACCATTTATGTAGATTCTAAGTGCCTGAAAAACTTTTTTTGATGCTCCACCTCGTGAGTAAACAATCTTTTTTGGCATACTTTTTTCAATTATATCTCTAAGCTGAAAAGTTGTTTCAATTTCTTTTTTTTCTCTTTCAGCCACAATGTTTTTTGCAATGTTTTTTGAAAATTCTTCTTCTCCATATGTTTGGAAAATTTTGACAAGTTTTTCATATGGGAATGTGTTTACAATTTCTTTTGCGGTAAGTGTTTTTTCGTTTCTGTCCATTCTCATATCAAGTGGTCCATCATGAACAAAAGAAAATCCCCTTTCTGCGGTGTCGATTTGATATGAACTCACTCCCAAATCAATCAAAAATCCATCAATTTTATCTATTCCCATGTTTTTCAAAATGCTTGGAGCATCTTTATAATTTGATTTTATAAGAGTCACTTTATCAGAAAATATTTCAAGGGTTTTTGTAGATTTCTTTATGGCATCTTCATCTCTATCAAATGCGAAAAGATGACCATTTTTGAGTTTTTTTGCAATTTCAAAAGAATGTCCACCGCCACCAACTGTGCAGTCAACATATATTCCATCTTTTTTGATATCAAGCCCGTCAATAACTTCATTAAGCATAACGGGTATGTGTTTAAACTCCATTTTGCCCCTTTTGTTTTTGCATAGTATATCACAATCTTTTCAAAATTCAAACAAAAAAAGAAGTGCTGTTTTTGCACTTCTTCTTTTCTTACAAACCAA
>CAMOEU010000070.1 GCA_946612575.1 uncultured Clostridia bacterium | reverse complement strand
AAATCTGACAAATTCTGCAGTGAATGTGGAAGCAAAATAGAATAAAAAACAGTCAATTATGACTGTTTTTCTTTTTCTCTTTTCTTAAGATGCTTTTTTGCACTCTTGAGATTACCGTTTATTATTTCATTAAAATCTCTATCCATTTGCTTTCTTTTTTCATCCAAATATTTTGCATATTCAAGCAAAAATTCCATTTCTCGCTCTCTTTCGGCGGTCGATTTTGTTTCTTTTGGTGGCTGTTGTGCTGGCTGCTGAATTTGTGCTTTTGATTTTTCTTCATCTTCCATTTGTTTAAGTTTTTCACTCAAAGTGGACAGATGCAATTTTATTCTCTTTATATTTTCATCAAACATTTCAATCATCATTTTCTCATCAAGCAAAGACTGTTTTTCTTCTTGTGAGATAGATTTGAGTTTTTCAATGTCATTTGTGTTGATGGAAAATTTGTTGTTTTTATACTTGAATTTTTCAACAAATTCATCAATTTTTATAAGATTGAAAAACAGGTCTTTCTCCTCATTTTGCTTAAACAATTTCATTTTTTTAAGAGAGTCTTTGCCAACTTTTATATCTTCTTTAAGGGTTTCTATCGTCCATGTTTCAATTATTTTTTTCATATGTATATGATATTATAAATGATTGTTTATGTCAAGATATGTTTTGACAAAATAATCATTTTTTTTCAAACAAAACACCTTTTTCTTGCACTCTTACTGCTGTAAATTGTAATACAATACTTTTGATATGAATGTTTGGTCCGTGTTTATATTAAATTTTCTTATAAATTTGATTGTGACAAAAACAACTTCTTTTCTTATGAAGGAAAAGGGAAGATTCTTTTTTCTTTCAGCGGTTTTTGCTGCCGAACTTTCGGTCTATAAACTTGTTGTGCCACTTGACAAAGTCGGACAGATAATTTGTCAAATTGGACTTGTTGTGGTTTTCTCTTGCATTTGTTTTGAATTTGTGACTTTCAAGAAATTTTTGCAGATTTTTGCTTCATATTTTGTTTCCTTTTTGCTCTATGGTGGGCTTGTGCTTGTGCTTGGTATTTATCTTCAAATCGAATCTGTGGTTTTGATTTTTGTCGCAGCAACAGGGCTTTGTTTTTCTGTTGGAATAATTTTGAAACATTCTCGCAGAAGAAAAATGGTCGGGAATTTTTGTTTTCAAACAAAACTGAAAACAGCGACAAATTGTTTGGAATGTAAAGCTTTTTTGGACACAGGGAATTTTCTTTTTGATCCACTTACAAACAAACCGGTCAGTCTTGTGAATTTCAAAGTTTTAACAAATCTTTTTAAAGAAATTTCTCTTGAAGATGTTTTGCTTAGGTCAGACAAGCTTAAGTGCCTTAAAAATGCTCATTATATACCATTTAAAACTCTAAATGGCAAAGATAGAATTTTGGTGTTTGAAGTTGATGAAATTTTTCTAAACGGCAAGACGGTCAAAGATGTTATGCTTGGACTATGTTTAAACAATTTCAATAGTTCGTTTGGCAGTGACATTATTCTGCACAATGATTTTGCAAATGCAATTGGAGGTGTTTGATGAATATAATGCTCAAAATAAAACTTTTGATATACAAAATTTTTCACTTTGAAGAGTTTTCTTGTGCAAGAGACATAATGTGTTATGTTTGCGGTGGAAAAGCTCTTCCACAGCCTCTTTCAAGCGAAGAAGAACTTGTTTTGCTTGATGAGATTAAACAAGGAAATCAGGCGGCAAGAGACAAACTTATTGAGCACAATCTCAGGCTTGTGGTTTATATTGCAAAAAAATTTGAGACTTCTGGCATCGAACTTGAAGATTTGATTTCAATTGGGTCTATTGGTCTGATTAAGGCGGTCAAGACATACAGCATTGACAAAAACATCAAACTTGCCACTTATGCATCAAGGTGCATCGAAAATGAGATTTTGATGCAACTAAGAAAAAACACAAGGACAAAAAACGAAATTTCTTTGGACGAACCACTTTCAAATGATGGAGAAGGAAACGAACTTTTGCTTTGCGATATCATTCCGGTCGATGAAGATACTGTTTCGAAAAACCTTGAAACAAATGCAGAGAAAGACATTTTGATGGGGGTTATATCAAAACTTGACAGCCGTGAGCAGATGATTATGTATCTTCGTTTTGGGCTTATGGGAAGCGAAGAAAAGACACAAAAAGAAGTGGCTGATATGCTGGGAATAAGTCAAAGTTATATTTCTAGAATTGAAAAGAAAATTCTTTCAAAACTTAGAAAGAAACTTGAGAAAACCGCCGAAATTTAGCGAATTTTGGCTTCTTTTGTCGAAACAAACCTATCTGGCATATTTTTGCCTTGCAAGGAAAAAATAATTCTATCCAAAATTTAAGGAGAGAATTATGGCAAATAGAGTTGTTATTTCTGGTCTTAATACTTCCACACTTCCAAAACTTAAAAACGATGAGGTTTTGTCACTTCTAAAACAAGTAAGACAAGGTGATGATTTTGCAAGAGATAAGTTTGTTGTTGCAAATCTAAGGCTTGTGCTGTCGGTTGTGCAAAGATTTTCATCGCAGCCTGATAAGGCGGACGACATTTTTCAAGTGGGGTGTGTTGGGCTTTTGAAAGCAATTGACAATTTTGATGAAACACTCAATGTCAAGTTTTCGACTTATGCTGTGCCAATGATAATTGGAGAGATAAGAAGATTTTTGCGAGATAACAATTCTGTCAGAGTCAGTCGCTCGGTCAGAGATATTGCATATAAGGCTATGAAAGCGAAAGAAGAATTCACAAGAGCAAACAATGCCGAGCCTTCTGTCGAGCAAATTGCAAATATGATTGAACTTCCAACAAGCGAAGTTATCTTTGCACTTGATGCAATCAGTGATGCTGTTTCTCTCAGTGAGCCGGTTTATAATGATGGAAACGAAACCGTGAGAGTTATGGATCAAATTAGTGATGAAAAAAATTGTGACGAACAGATTATGGAAAAACTTTCACTTTCTGATGCGATAAAAAACCTTGATGACAAAGAAAAAGAGATTTTGCTTATGAGATATTATGTTGGCAAGACTCAAATGGAAGTCAGTCAAGAAGTGGGCATTTCTCAGGCACAAGTTTCTCGCCTTGAAAAGAATGCACTAAAATCTATCAAAACTTTTTTGGAATAATGGCATTTTCTGACAAAAAGCGACATACAATTTTGTATGGAAACGACATATCTAGAACTTAGATGCAAAGAAGTGGTAAATGTTATTGATGGAAAAAGACTTGGGCACATTGTGGACATTGTTTTCAGTCTGTCAAATGGGTGTGTGCTTGGGATTGTTGTGCCGGGAGATAAAAGTTTTTGGAATGTCTTTAAAGGTGATTGCGAACTTTTCATTCCGCTTAAGCAGATTATAAAGATTGGAGAAGACACAATTTTGGTGGAAGTTGTGGGAAACACAAACCCATATCTTCTTGGAAATTCAAAGAAAAAATAAAAAAAAAGAACGAATTCTCGGTCTTTTTAATATTGACTTATTGATCTTGTATTGATATAATTTTAATGTAATAGAAATCATGTTATATAAGCTTAATTTCAGTAAGATGGGGGAGATATGAAAAAGTATTGTTATTTGATTTCAGGTGATACATTAAAGATTTTTCCGAAAAGTTCTTTTGAGACAGAAATAAAACTTGAAATTCAGGAACAGAAAAACAGATTAAAGATTAGGAAAGAAAACAAAAATAATGAGACTTCAGATATCCTTGAGGAAATTGAACATTTAAAAAATGTATTAAATGATTGTTCTCGTCTTGAGGAAATTCCACAAGAGAAATACAAGAAAGTGGAAGTTTTATCAAGTTCATTAGTAGATAAAGGATTTTTAAAAACTCATAAAAACCTTTTGGAAAATAAAGATATTAGAGTTTGTTTAAATGATTATCAAATTAAATATAAGAGTTATAGCAGAAATCAAGTTGTTAAAAACGAAGATGCTTTTAATGAGATAAGAAAAGTAAAAGAAATTCATAATGAAAAATCTACCTACCAAGAAAGAGATCTTGAAAAAAGACAGTTAGAGTTAATTGACTTTTGCAAAAATATCAAGTTTAAATCTTTAAAATTTAAGGAAGATTTTTACAGTGAAAATGTGTATTCGTTCAACGAATTGGAAAATGCAAGAAAAAAAATTAACGATGTAGCATTAATAATAAACTCA
>CAMOEU010000069.1 GCA_946612575.1 uncultured Clostridia bacterium | reverse complement strand
AAGATTGATTCAAAAGTTAAAAAACTTTTTGAAGAAAATGGCGAAAACCTACCAAAAGAAAGTATGAAACTTTGCGACATAATGAAAAGAAACAATATTGACATCTATAAACTTGACAAAACATTCTCACTCTTTGATGAAGAAGAGAAAAAATATCTTGATTTTGTAAACACAAACATCAAATATGAAGGTTATTTGAAACAACAACAAGAAGATGTTGACAAAATGCTCGCAAACGAAACCGTTTCTATCCCTGAAAATTTCGAGTACAAAAATTTGAAAGGCATAAGAAGCGAAGCAATTGAGAAACTTTCCAAGATACGACCACTTAGTCTTGGGCAAGCATCCAGAATCTCTGGTGTGTCCCCTTCTGATATTGCTGTTTTATCTGTTCTTGTGAAAAAATTTAAAGACGAAAACAAAAAAGGATAATAAATATGGCAAAACTTTATTTCAAATATGGTGCAATGGGAAGCAGCAAGTCTGCTCAAGCCCTTATGTGTAGATTCAACTATATTCAAAAAGGCTATAATGTTTTGTTGTTGAAATCATCAATCGACACAAGATTTGAAAACGGAAAAGATGAGGTTGTTTCAAGAATAGGGCTAAAAGCTGAATGCACTAAATTTTCAAACAAAGATAATCTTATTGAAATATTTAACAAAAACAATCAAATCAAAAAAGTTGATGTTGTGATTGTTGATGAATGTCAATTTGCATCTAAAGAACAAATCGAACAACTCAAAGACATTTCAAAAAACATTCCTGTTTTGTGCTATGGAATTTTAACAAACTTTAAAACTTTTCTTTTTGAAGGAAGCAAACGACTTGTCGAACTTGCGGACAGTCTTTCTGAAATAAAAAGTGTTTGTAAATGCGGCAGAAAAGCAACCATCAATGCAAGATTTATAAACGGGAAAATCTCCACCGAAGGAAAGGAAATTCAAATTGGTGCAGAAGAAAGCTATCAAAGTATGTGCTATTGGTGCTATAGAAAAGAATTGGAACTAAACAAAAATTAAAAGGAAAAAGAAAATGCTATTTGTCCCTGAAGAAGGAGCAATCACACTTTGTGACAACGAAAACTTAATCGTTTTTCCGTTGCTTAAAGATGAAATTGCTCTGCTTAAAAATGATAAAGAATATTTTGAAAACTATCTCAATGTAAAATATAATGCTGATTTTGAATTTGGCGAAGATGGCTGGATGCAAAATCAATTTAAACTGTTTAAAAAATCAAGGTCAAAACTTCCTTGGTGCAGCATTTGGGTAATAACATCAGCAAAAGACAAGTCAATTATTGGCACAATAAACTTCAAAAACTCTCCATATAAAACAAAAATTGTTGAAGTTGGTTATTTTGTGAGCCCAAATTACAGAAACAATGGTTATGCAACAACAGCTTTAAAACTTTTGTCTGATTGGGCTTTTAAAAATAAAGTTAAATCAATAACAGCAAAAACTGACAAAGAAAACCTTGCTTCACAAAAAGTTTTGGAGAAAAACGGTTTCGTTGTTGAAAAGAAGACAAAAAATGAAGTTTTTTACACAAAAAACAAGAAAAAAACTTTAAAATAATCAAAAAAGGTGAAAATTTGAAAAATTTAAAGCAAACTTTTGAAAAATATGGCATAAATTTGTCAAAAACACAAGAAAATCAGTTTGACAAATATTTTTCTATGCTCATTGAAACAAACAAAGTCCTAAATCTTACAGCAATAACCGAAGAAAATGAAGTTTTGATAAAACACTTTCTTGATAGTGCCATTCCAGAAAAATTTATCCCAAAAAATTCAAAAGTTATTGATATAGGCTCCGGAGCTGGATTTCCAGCACTTCCACTCAAAATTGTCAGAGATGATCTTGATATAACAATGGTTGACAGCCTTAACAAAAGAGTAAATTTCTTAAATGAAGTGATAAACGAATTGAATTTGCAAAAAACTTATGCTTTTCACTCAAGAGCAGAAGATTTTGCAAAAGAAAATCGTGAAAAATTTGATGTTGCTGTCGCCCGTGCAGTAGCAAGCCTTGATACTTTGGTCGAATATTTACTTCCTTTTGTAAAAGTTGGAGGAATTGCAGTTATATATAAATCAACAAAACTTGATGAAGAAATTGAAATTGCAAAAACCGCAATAAAAACTTTGGGTGGAAAGATAGAAAAAATCGAAAAATTTGAGATTTTTGAAGAAAATTTACAAAGAAATATACTTATTTTGAAAAAAATCACAAAAACTCCACCAAAATACCCTCGTGGAAAGAACCAACCTAAGACAAATCCTATTAAATAATTTATATCTTATTGAAAATAAGCAAAAATTTGGTGTTTTTTGCTTATTTTTCTTTATTTTTTCGCACTTTTCTAGTATAATTTTAGAAAAGGAAAGTAAAAATGGGAAAAATTATCGCATTTGCAAACCAAAAAGGTGGTGTCGGAAAGACCACAACATGTGTAAATGTTGCCACATACATGGCTCTTATGGGCAAAAAAGTGCTTATTTTGGATGTTGACTCACAAGGAAATGCAACAACCGCTGTTGGAATCAAAAAATCTAAGGATTTGAAGACAATTTATGACCTTATTGATGGCGAAAGTTCTTATAGTGAAGTAATTAAGCCTACAATAATCGAAAATTTGTCTATTATTCCATCAACTGTTGACCTTGCTGGAGCTGAAGTCGAACTCGTTCAAATTCCTCAGAGAGAAAAAGTGATAAAAAAGATTCTTGACAACATAAAAAGTGAATACGACTTCATTTTAATTGATTGTCCACCATCACTTGGACTTATCACAGTCAATGCACTCACCGCTTCTGACAGCATAATAATTCCAATTCAGTGCGAATTTTTTGCTTTGGAAGGGCTTACACAGCTTATGAACACTGTAAGACTTATAAAATATCATTTAAACCCAGAACTTGACATTGAAGGTGTTGTTATGACAATGAAAGACAAGAGATTTAACCTTACAACTCAAGTAAGCAACGAAATTCTTAAGTTTTTCAATAAAAAAGTATATTTAACGACAATTCCAAGAAATGTTAGACTTGCAGAAGCCCCAAGTCACGGACTTCCTGTCGCACTCTATGATGCAAATTCAAAAGGTGCAGAAGCATATTTATCTCTTGCTGAAGAGATTTTAAAAAGAGCTGGAACTCCATACAACAAAATATCAAAACTTAGAAAAATAAAGTTTAAAGAAGGAGATGATTTCGATGAGTAATAAAGGATTAGGAAGAGGACTTGAAGCACTTTTTGGTGCATTTGATGAAGATGATAGTTATAATAAAATAACTACAAATAAAACATCAAAATCCAATGACGGCATTTTGAATGTTGAAATAGAAAAAGTAAGACCAAACCCAAATCAACCAAGAAAGAACTTTGATATTGATGCTTTGAATGATCTTGCCGCCTCAATCAAAATTCACGGTATTATCCAACCTATCGTTGTTAATAAAGAAGAAAATGGTCAATACCTTATTATTGCCGGAGAAAGAAGATGGAGAGCTGCAAATATCTGTGGTCTCAAAGAAATTCCAGTTATTGTAAAGAATTACACAGATAAGCAAGTAAAAGAAATTAGTATTATTGAAAACTTACAAAGAGAAGACTTAAATCCAATTGAAGCAGCTAGAGCAATCAAAGAATTGATGGAAGAATATGGACTTACACAAGAAACTGTTGCTGAAAGAATTGGAAAAAGCCGTTCTAACATTGCAAACACATTGAGACTCCTTTCTTTGTATCCAGATGTAATAAAATTGGTTGAATCAGGAAAGTTAACTTCAGGTCATGCAAGATGTTTGGTTGTTGTTGAAGACCAAAACGACCAAATTAAGATAGCGCAACAGGCAGTTTCCAAGAATATGAGTGTTCGTGACCTTGAAAAACTCATTAAAAACTATACAAACCCAAGCAAAAAAGTTGCAATCAAGCAAGAGCAATCTCTTGAACTTAAAGATTTAATCAATCAAATGCAAAAAACTTTTGCAACAAAGGTTTCAGCAATTGGAAATGATAATAAAGGTAGAATTTATATAGATTATTATAGTAGAGATGATTTAGATAGAATTGCTGAACTTCTTGAATTATTAAACAAAAAAGAAATGACACTTGAAGATCTTCAAAACTATAATAGAAGAAATAAAAAGTAAAATATAATATAAAAATCACTCAGAAATGGGTGATTTTTTAATGCACTATATATAAAATTCGTTAAATTAAGATAATTTGGTATAATTAAAACCTTACATTTGTTTCACGTGAAACATTTGTTGTTATTATTTCTTATGATTGTTTCACGTGAAACATTTTATATTAAAAACATCTTTAATTGT
>CAMOEU010000068.1 GCA_946612575.1 uncultured Clostridia bacterium | reverse complement strand
ATGCGGAAAAATGAGTAAATACACAATGAGATATGCAATTGAGAAAGGTGCAAAAATCGTTGGTGCATTTGATATAAATGAAAATATTGTTGGCAAAGATATTGGAGAAATTATTGGTGACAACAAAAAGTATAAAGTCAAAGTCTCACTCGCAAAAAACTTGGAAGAATTTTTGCAAAACAATGCTGTGGATGTTGTTGTTATTGAGACAATGAGTTTGCTTGCAGATTGTGAAGAGGCATTTCTTGTTTGTGCAAAGTGTGGTGTGAATGCAATTTCAACTTGCGAAGAAGCATTCTTTCCACAAAACAGCAATCCAAAATTGTTTGAAAAGATAAACAAACTTGCAATCGAAAACAAGTGCACAATTTGTGGCAGTGGCTATCAAGATGTTTTTTGGGGAAATCTCATCAGTGTGCTTGCTGGAGCGACACAAAAAATAGTTAAAATCAAAGGAAAGAGCAGTTATAATGTTGAAGACTATGGCATTGCACTTGCAAAAGCACACGGAGCTGGGCTTTCTTTAAGCGAATTTGAAAAAGAAATTGCTTCCGCTGACAATATTTCTGAAAAAGAAAGAAACAAGCTTATCCTTTCAGGAAAATTTTTACCAAGTTATATGTGGACGGTAAATGGTTGGCTTGCAAGCAAACTTGGTCTCACAGTGAAAAAACAAACACAAAAATGTGTTCCACAAATTGCTAAGAAGGCAATAAAGAGCAAAACACTTGGAATTACAATTCCAAAGGGTGCTTGCACAGGAATGAGTGCTGTTGTCACAACAGAAACAAAAGAAGGAATTATCATCGAATCTGAATGTATTGGCAAGGTTTATGACAAAGACGAATTTGATTGCAATGATTGGACAATTGAAGGAGAACCAAACACAAGGGTTGTTATTGAAAGACCATCGACAGTCGAACTTACCTGTGCGACAGTCGTAAACAGAATTCCTGACCTTTTGATGTCACCATATGGATATTTTACGACTGAGTTTATGCCAGAAAACTTCTATAAGTTTGGTGCACTAAACAAGTATGTTGCCGATTTTGATGAATGTGATTGTGGAGATGAATGTCACTGCCACGAGTAAGTTGAGGAGAAAATATGAAAAAAGGTTTTTTGATTTCATTTGAAGGTGGAGAAGGCTGTGGAAAAAGCACACAAATAAAGAAATTTGTAAAATACTTAGAAGATAATAAATTTGATTTTCTTTGCACAAGAGAGCCGGGCGGAACAGAAGTGGGAGAAAAAATAAGAGAAATTTTGCTTATGTCAAAGGAAAATCTTTCTTCGGAAACAGAATTTTTGCTTTTTTCGGCAAGCAGAAGAAAACTTTTGGAAGATGTTGTTTGCCCTGCACTTGAAAGTGGCAAGATTGTTGTGCTTGACAGATTTTTTGA
Organism: uncultured Clostridia bacterium; assembly: GCA_946612575.1. Taxonomy (GTDB): domain Bacteria; phylum Bacillota; class Clostridia; order Christensenellales; family UBA1242; genus Caccovivens. The sequence goes on along the minus strand of CAMOEU010000068.1, from coordinate 2,944 downwards.
TTCTTCCTATACATATCAAGGCTATGCAGGAAGTCTAAATTTAAAGGACATTAAAAACATAACTGATTTTGCAACTTCAAAACTCAAACCAGATCTTACTATTTTGCTTGACCTTCCTGTTGAAGTGGGTATGAGCAGAAAATCTAAAGATGAAAAACTTAAAAATCTTGACCGCATTGAAAGTAAGGGGACGGTTTATCACGAAAATGTCAGAAAGGGATATTTGACTCTTGCAAAGAAAAACAAAAAGAGAATTTTTGTTGTTGATGCATCGCAAAGTGTGGAAAATGTTTTTGAAAAAATTAAAAATGAATTTGAAAGAAGATACAAAAAAACACAGAACTAAATCTGTGTTTTCTTTTTTAAAGGTTTGTCAAAACTTGAACTTTTCCATCTTTCTTATAGATCATAATTGTCACATCGTTTGAATCGGCAAGTTTTTTTGCACGAGCAACAGCTTCATCTTTTGTTTTGAAAGTTGCAATAATTCTTTTTGCTTTATCTTTTTTGATTGACCAAACTTTCTTTTCATCATCATACATAATATGATAGATTGCCTTTGATTCGCTTGCTTTTGAAACAACAACTTTTTCATCTTTTTTGACAGCTTTTGTTTCAACTTTCTTTGCATCAACTTTTTTTGTTTCAGTCTTCTTGCATCCGCATTTTTTTGGTGCAACTTTTGCAGGTGTTTTATTTACCTCTTTCTTTGTTTCTTTTTTAACAGCAGCCATAATTTCCCCCTTAAAATGTTATTCTAAGATAATTATATCTTATTTTGTTGTATTTTGCAAGATTTTTTTGTTTTTTATGCTATAATATTTGCAGGTGAACTATGAAAAATTTTGATATTATCATTTTGGGGTGTGGTGCAGCAGGAGCTATGTGTGCTCTTACTTGCAAAAATAAAAATTTTGCTGTGATTGATGTTGCGACTAAACCTGCAAAAAAACTTTTGGTGACAGGAAATGGTAGATGTAATTTGACAAATACGAATGTCAATTCTTCTTTCTACAACACAGATATTGACAACTATCTAAAAAGATTCAACAACAATCAAACTTTGGATTTTTTCGAAAATCTTGGACTTGAGACTTATGCGGACGAAGAAGGTAGAGTTTACCCAATTTCAAACTCTGCAAAATCTGTTGTTGATGTTATTTCTCAAAAATTGAATCCTGCAAATTTATTTTTGGGGCAAAAGATTGTTTCTGTAAAAAAAGAAAATGGTGGTTTTGTTGTGGAAACCGATAAAGATGTTTTTAAATCGACAAAACTTGTTGTCACAACAGGTGGAAACAGTTTTCCAATTTTGGACGATTTAGGGGCAAAATATGACAAATTTACGGCAAGTTTGGTTGCTTTAAAGGCAAAAAACACAAGAGATTTAAACGGAATCAAACTTTCTGATGTTAAAGTGACAGTCAAAAACAAATTTGGCACAAAAAGCGAAGTTGGGGAAGTTTTGTTTAAAGAAGAAGGTGTGAGCGGAATTGTGATTTTCAATCTTTCCACTCTGTTTTCAAGAAACAAGGATTTTTCAGGGAAAATAGAGATTGACTTACTACCAAAACTTAGCGAAAAGGAAATTTTTGCAAAACTTATCAAAAGAAAAAATCTTGCTGTTTATGGCGACAAATTTTTTGTGGGAATGTTTCAAAATGCAGTTGCAAATGAAATTTTTAAGCAAGCAAAAATAAACACAAACAAAACCGTTAAAGAATTTTCTGACGAAGAAATTGATAAGATGACAAAGACAATAAAAAATCTCTCATTCGATGTTTTTGGTCGTTATGAAAACAATCAAGTCTTCTCTGGCGGAGTGAAACTTGAAGATTTGACACAAAATCTTGAGAGCAAGCAAATCAAAAATTTGTTTTTCTGCGGAGAAATTGTTGATGTCGATGGAGTTTGTGGTGGATACAATCTTCAATGGGCTTGGACAAGTGGTCATATTGTGGGAGAGAATTTATGATAAAAATAGATCAAATTTCACTTCCTATAAAATTTACAGATTTTGACATTCAAGAGCAAATTTGTAAAAAGCTTAAAATATCACAAAAAGATATTCAAAGTTTTGAAATTCACAGATTGTCTGTCGATGCAAGAAAAAAGCCTGATATAAAGTATGTTGCATCCATTTGTGTTTGTCTTAAAAACAATTTGGAAAATAAGTTTAAAAACTTGAAATTTGCATCCGAAATCAAAAAAATGCAATATTTAAAGAAAAAATGTGACAAAAGACCTGTTGTTGTTGGATTTGGACCAAGCGGAATTTTTGCGGCTCTTGCTCTTGCTGAGATGGGGCTTAAACCGATAGTTGTCGAACAAGGCAAAATGGTTGAAGAAAGGGAAAAGGATGTTCAAAAGTTTTGGAATGAAAGAAAACTCAACAAATTTTCAAATGTTCAGTTTGGTGAAGGTGGTGCAGGAACTTTCAGTGATGGAAAACTAAACACCACATTAAACAATGATTATTGCAAGATGGTGATAAATGAGCTTTATAGATTTGGTGCTCCAAAGGAGATAACTTATATAAACAAACCACATATTGGAAGTGACAAACTTAAAATTGTTGTGAAAAACATAAGGGAACACATAAAAAAACTTGGCGGCGAATTTTTGTTTTCAACAGTAATGGAAGATGTTGTTGTTAAAAACAATAAATTGCAAAAAGTTGTTGTCAAAAATGTGGAAACTGGAAGTAATCAGGAAATTGAAACAGATCACCTTTTGTTGTGTGTGGGGCACAGTGCAAGAAAAACATTTGAAATGCTTTATGAAAAGGGTGTTTTCATCAAACAAAAACCATTTGCAATGGGAGTTAGGATCGAACAAAAACAGGAAGACATAAATCTTTCACAATATGGAAAGCAAAATGTTGACGGATTACCACCAGCTGACTACAAACTTGTAGAACATTTGCCAAATGGTAGAGCTGTTT
>CAMOEU010000067.1 GCA_946612575.1 uncultured Clostridia bacterium | reverse complement strand
AGTTGCCCTCGCAAGATTTTGAGTCTTGTGCGTCTGCCATTCCGCCACTTCGGCTTAAAACACTGGTATTTTATCACAATTGAAAAGTTTTGACAAGTGTTTTGATAAAAAAATTCAATATATTATTGAATGTTGTGGTGCTTTATGTTATACTGAAAGTGTGAGGTGCATTATGACAAAAGAAAATGTATCAAGATTTGAAGAAACATTAAAGAAAAAGAATTGTTTTCAGTTTCAAGAATATTGTCAAAGAAACAATGTTTATTCACTTCTTTCTCAAATAAACAACACAACAAAAAATGGGGAAGTTGCTCCATTTAAAACTCTCAATTCTACTTTTGCAGATATGTTTTCTGATGTGCTTGATTTTTATAAGCAACTTGACTACGGACTTTATGAGAAACTTATAATGACAATTGATAGTGACAAAACTGTTTTCAAACATTCTGAGCCAAAGGAAAAAGGCGGAGTGAATTTTGCAGGGACACACGGCGACTGGAGAGAGATTGTTTTAAATCCAGAAAACACAATCAACGGAAAAGTTGTAATGACACATGAATTTTCACATGCTCTTTCACAAAGAATTCAAGAAATGAAAAGACCAAAAGAAGATTGCATTGGAGAAATTGAAAGCAAATTTATTGAATATGTTTATTATGACTATTTGTCTAAAAATGGTGAGCTTTCTGAAGATGAATATAAAAATTTTGTAAATATGCATAACAACACACTAAAATCTGAAGCTACCTATATTTTGCAGGAAAATGATGTTTTAAACATCTTGAAACAAATTGGACCTTTTGATGAAAAGTCTTTTGAGAAATTTGATGATATTGCAAAACACGATGAAAGATATGCAAGAAATTATGGTCCAATCATGAGAAATCTTGAAAAACTTTCAAACTTTGAAAATGAGAATGCAAAAGCATCATATTATTATAGATATGTTGTCGGTGAACTTGTCGGGAGAACACTTTTTAGTGAATATAAAGAAGAGTTTGAGAAAACCGGAGAGACAAAAGAAACAATAGGAAAGTTTAAGAAATTTCTTGATACAGGTGCGGATATAAACCTTGAGCAAGCAGCAAAAACACTTTTGGGTGAAAACTATATGCAAAAGATTTCAAAAGAGTTTGGCATTGATTTGCCAAAAACAAAATAAAACAGTCAAATTGGCTGTTTTTTTGTTTGGAGAAATTGTGGCTTGTGTATTATAATTGTTTCATAAGAAGATAAGGTAAACGGTTATGATTTTTAAAAAGTTTTTCAACAAAAACTCCGACCTTGTAAACAAATTTGCACAAGAATTTAATGTTTTACCTTCCACAATGTATTTAATTTTGTCTAGAGGACATTCAACAAGAGAAGAAATTAGAGATTATTTGTCTGTTGGTGAATTTCTTGACCCATTTTTGATTAAGGGGATGAAGGAACTTTGTGAAAGAGTGAATCTTGCAAAGCAGGTTGGGGACAGAATTTTGATTTTTGGCGATTATGATGTTGACGGAATGAGTGCAACAGCCATAATGCTTAAAACACTTAAAAAAATGGGCATTGATGCCGACTTTTATTTGCCAAATCGTTATGTTGACGGTTATGGTCTTTCTTGCGATGTTATTGACAAGATAGAAAAACAATATGCTCCAGATCTTATCATCACAGTTGACTGTGGAATTTCTTGCTTCAAAGAAGTGGCATATGCAAAAGAGAAGGGAATAGAAATCATTGTCACAGACCACCACGAAATCCCAGAGATTTTGCCTGATGGCATTGTGCTGAATGCAAAGATAGAAGACCAAGAATATCCATTTAGAGAACTTTGCGGAACAGGTCTTGCATACAAAATCAGTGAAGCTCTCATTGGAAGAAAAAAGGCAGAAGAGTTTTTGCCTATTGCCGCAATTGCAACTATTGCTGACATTGTGTCACTTACTGGCGAAAACAGAAACATTGTTAAGCGAGGGCTTAGAATGTTTGAAAAATTGCCACTTGGGCTTAAGATGCTTTTCAAAGAAAACAAAGTGTCCTTGTCAAATCCAACTTCCACAGATGTTGCATTTAAGGTTGCTCCAAAAATCAACTCTTCTGGAAGAATGGGGTCTGCTGAAGACAGTTTGATGCTGTATCTTACAGAAGACCCTGTTGTTGCAAAAAAATATATTGAAAAAGTGAAAAGGCACAATTCAAAAAGACAAGAACTTTCTGCTTATGTGCTTGAAGATTGTGAAAAAGCAATTGAAAGAATGGATCTTGAAAACACAAGAGTGATTTGTCTTGCTTCAAAAAAATGGGATCAAGGAATCTTGGGAATTGCTTGCTCGAAGCTTGTGGAAGAATACAATAGACCTGTCTTTTTGTTTGCACAGGTGGGTGATGACTTGCACGGAAGCGGAAGAAGCATTGATGACATAAACATTCACGAACTTCTCTCTTCTATGCCTGACATTTTGGAAACTTTTGGCGGTCACACAATGGCAGCAGGGCTTACACTTAAGAGAAAAAATTATGAAGAGTTTAACAGTCGTGTGAACGCTTTTGTGTTTGAACACATAAACGAAAAAGTTTTTGAGCCAATAAAATATTATGATATGGATATCTCTCTTGATGATATGACTGACAGATTTTTGGAAGAGTTATCACTTTTGGAGCCATTTGGCTGTGAAAATCCAAGACCAAAATTTAGGATAAGTGCCGAAAATATTGAGGTTAATCCTATGAAATATTGCCCTTCTCATGCGGAGATTTTGATAGGTGATTTGAAACTTGTGTATTTTAATTTTGCAAAAAGATATGAAGCTTTGAAGTTTGCTCGATACAAAAACTTTATCTTTGAATTTCAAGGGAATGGCAAAAATGGTGTGGTCAACGATTTTGACTCTGGAAGTTTTATTGTTGACAATGCACATATGTTCACATATCCTTTCCAATACGAACAGCTTCTTTATGACAAAAACGAAACAACAAAGTTTGTGTATTACAATCAAAGCGAACTGTTAAATTTTGTTGCTGGGCTTTCAAGCCAGGTGTTTGGGACTGCTTTTGTGGCATATTCTGCATATGACTTTGTAAACTTCTCAAAAAACTATTCAAAAGAAAACATATATCACATTGGAATTTGCAATGACACTTGTCTTGGATACAACAGTTTGTTGCTTTCTCCAACTGGTCTTGATTGGGCGAAGAATTTCAGCAAGATTGTCTTCTTGTCTCCAGTTTTGGATGAAGGGTTTATTTGTGCACTCAAGAAAAAGACAAATGCAGAAATTTATGTGCCTATGGATAGGCAAGTCGATGAGCAGAGATTTGCAAACTTAAACCTTTCAAGAGAAGCTTTTGCAAAAGTGTTTAGGGTTTTGACTGCAAAGAATTTCAACAAATATTATTCCATCTTTGACATATATCAAAACAAATTGAAGGGACAGGTCGGTTTTGACACATTCTATGTGGCATATTTGGTGTTTGACGAGCTTAATTTGATTTCAACCGAAAACGACACACTCTTCTATGTTTATCAAAACAAAAATGAGAAAAAAATGTTGACAGAATCCAAACTTTATAATAAACTAATGTTGCTTAAAAACACTATAGGAGTGGTATGACAACCGAACTTAAAAAGACAGATGTCTTGGCAAAAATTTATACAAATTTCACACTTAAAGAGAAGGATAAAACTCTTCTTGATAAGTGTTTTGTGGATGATATAAACATTCCAAGACTCAATACTGTCATTGATGTAATGATTCAATATATGATGCAGACAGAAGTCCTTGTGGCTTATGTCCTTTTTCAATCGTATAAAACAAATCCCGAAGAAGCAACTGCTTTGGCAGAAAAATATTTAAATAAAGATGAAAAGAAACTTTTTGAAACTTTTATTGTTGTCCGTGATGTGAGAGAATTTTCAAAGAGTGCGGAAGCGGAAAACATCAGAAAAATGTTTATTGCCACTTGTCAAGATTTCAGGGTGGTGATTGTCAAACTTGCCACAATTTTGTATGATTTGAAGCTTATCAAACCGCCAATGACTGAAGAAGACAGAGATTTTGTGCAGATTGTTTCGGATGTTTTTGCTCCACTTGCAGAGAGACTTGGACTTTCAAAGTTTAAATACGAACTTGAAGACCATTGCTTTGAACTTCTTGAACCTGAAGCATATGGAAAGCTTAAAAGCAGTGTTTTGCTTAAGTATGATGACAATCAAAAGCAAATTGAAATTACAAAGGCAAAACTTGAAAAAATTTTAAACGAACTTGGCATCAAAGGTGAAATTCAGTCAAGACAAAAACATTATTCAAGCATCTACAAAAAAATCAGAACAAAAAATGTCACTCTAGACGGAATTTATGACCTTATCGCGATGAGAGTTTTGGTGAACTCTGTTGATGAATGCTACAGTGTTTTGGGAAAGGTGCATTCAATCTACAAACC
>CAMOEU010000066.1 GCA_946612575.1 uncultured Clostridia bacterium | reverse complement strand
TTGCACAAAAGCTTGAAACTTTGTCGCTTTCAAACTCCACAATAACATTTGTGATTGGTGGCTCTTATGGGGTATCAGAAAATGTGAAAAAACTTGCAAACGAAAAGATTTCATTTTCGCCAATGACATTTCCACATAATCTCTTTAGGATTATGCTTTTGGAGCAAATCTACCGTGCTTTTGCAATAAACACAGGAAAAACATATCATAAATAAAAAACTAGGCGATTTGCCTAGTCTTTTTTATTGGATTGTCACATTCCATTTTGGTGGATATTTGTATTCAATTTTGTCCTTTTTTGAGACATATTGCTTTTTGATTTTAACTCGATTTGATTTCAAACTTGGCACAGCTTCTCTGCAATATTTGTCAAGCTCACAAAAAATGTTTTGACAGTCAATAAGTTGCAGAGGTCTGTTTCCTATTCTTTTAAAATTTAAACCCAATCTTGCAAACTCTTTGTCTTGATTTTCATACATATATTTTATGATGTCTTCATCGCTCATTTTACCTTTGTCTATAAAGCACTTTTTGATGCCTCTTTGCGAGCCGGGACCGGCGACAGTAAACTCATTTTCTGTCCAATTGACCACATCACTATAATTGATGTCTGTGACAAGCTGATATGCCATAAAATTTCCAATCAGTGGATATGATTTGACAATTTCAAATGCGGCTTTCATTGTTTTGCACTCAAGAATTTTGTCTTGCATTTTGTCTTCAAAAAACATTTTCTTTATAAGTGCCAGGTGGTTGTCGTGCTTGCGGTCAAATCCAAAAACCTTGTTTGCACAGCTTATGTATGCATCATTGTATATTTTTTGACCATTATTTGTTGCTTCATTCAACACCTTGGAAAAAGACTTAACATCAAAGTTTTCAAGTGTGACATCTCCAAAGTTTTGCAGAAACAACTCCCATGTGGATTCCAGATTGAAAAGTTTAAACAAAACAATCCTAAAAATTGTGTTTTCAGGGGAATAGTGCTTTCCATTGTAGATGATGTTTTGAATTAGATATTGACTGACTCTGTCGCTTGCTCTATAACTGTTGCAAAATTTGTATTGTTGCAATATCTTGTCTTCTGTCCAGGGTGCAGGCTCGCCGTTTATTTTTTTCCAAAAAATGTTTTGCCTTTCACAGGCAAAATACCAATACAAATCATAGATTTCTTGTCTTTTTTCCATTTTTGCTCCTTTGCTTTTTAATTTATTTCTTCTAGAAAAATTTTTCAACTTTTTCAAACAAAAAGTCAAATATTTTTATAAAATATTATTGATATTGCTTGCAATTTGTTTTTGTTTATGTTATACTCTCAAAGTCATTGGACAAAATAGACACTCACAACGGATTTCAAAAACTGTTGCCTAAACGAGATTGACTGGTAGTTTTTTGATTTTGAGTTTGAATTTGGTCAATTTCAAAAGTTTAACTTGGGTCGCATTTGAAAGATGAAGTGTGAGGAAGACAAAAAACAGGAGGGAAAAATTATGTCAGTTATTTCAATGAAACAACTTCTTGAAGCTGGTGTTCACTTTGGACATCAATCAAGAAAGTGGAATCCAAAGATGAAGGAATATATCTTCACAGCAAGAAACGATATTCATATCATCAATTTGGAACTTACATCAGAACAAGTGGACAAGGCTTACACATTTGTTCGTGATATCGCTGCAAGCGGAAAAAATGTGCTTTTTGTAGGAACAAAGAAACAAGCTCAAGAAGCAGTTAAAGAGGAAGCCGAAAGATGTGGAATGTTCTATGTAAACACAAGATGGCTTGGTGGAACACTCACAAACTTCAAAACTATCAGAAATAGTATTGAAAGACTCAACAAACTCAATCAAATGGAAAAAGTCGGAGAATTTGATTTGTTGCCAAAGAAAGAAGTTGCTCTTCTCAAAATCGAAAGAGACAAACTTGAAAAGAATCTTGGCGGAATCAAGGATATGAGAGAACTTCCAGGAGTTATCTTTGTTGTTGATCCATCAAACGAAAAGATCTGTGTTCATGAAGCAAAGATTTTGAACATCCCAGTTGTTTCACTTGTTGACACAAACTGTGATCCATCAAATGTTGATATCGTTATCCCAGGAAACGACGATGCAATCAGATCTGTAAAACTTATTGCTGGTGCGATTGCTGATGCAGTTATCGAAGCAAGAGAAGGTGTTTCAATGAAGAAAGAAGAAACATCTGAAGAAGAAGTTGACCTTGAAACTCTTCTTGAACAAGCAAAACCAAGTGTTGAAGTTGCTGAAGCTGGCGAAGAAAAGAAAATTGCTAAAAAACCAAGAAAAAAGCCAGTAGCAAAGAAAGCTGAAGAAAAGACTGAAAAAGTTGCTGAAGAAAAGAAAGCAGATGCTGAATAATCTAAATTAAATTTAAGGAGAAAAATTATGAGTTTTACTGCACAAGATGTTGCCAAACTTAGAGCACAAACAGGTGTTGGAATGATGGAATGCAAAAAGGCACTCACTGATGCCAACGGAGATTTTGAAAAAGCTATTGTTCTTTTGAGAGAAAGAGGACTTAAGGCTGTTGATAAGAAACAAAGCAGAATTGCTTCTGAAGGACTTGTTGCTTCTTACATTCATATGGGCGGAAGAATTGGTGTTTTGGTTGAAGTAAACTGTGAAACAGACTTTGTTGCTAAAAGTGCTGATTTCCAAAACCTTGTAAAGGATATTGCTATGCAAATTGCTGCTGCAAATCCAAAATATGTTAGAGAAGAAGAAGTTGACCCAGCAGAACTCGAAAAAGAAAAGGAAATTTTGAGAGCTCAAGCAATCAACGAAGGCAAACCTGAAAAAATCATCGAAAAGATGGTTGAAGGAAGAGTTAAGAAATTCTATGAAGATGTTTGTCTTTTGAATCAACCATTCGTTAAAAACTCAGAACAAACAATTAAAGATGTTTTGACAGAAGCTACTCTCAAGATTGGAGAGAAGATTTCTATCCGTAGATTTGTTAGATACGAACTTGGCGAAGGACTTGAAAAGAGAAACGACAACTTGGCAGAAGAAGTTGCAAAACAAATGGCTGGAAAGTAAGAAATTAAACAGGTTTTTTGACCTGTTTTTTTCTTTAAATTTTGTATTGACAAAGATAAATATCTTTGTTAAAATGAGAAAAACTAAAGAGGATGGGGTCTATGGCAGAAAATTTCAATGCAAATTATGTTTATGATATGTTTGAAAGATATTTTGACACAAAAAAGGAAGTTGTTGAAGATTATTTCAATCGAATGAAAATTGTTGATGGCAAAGTTGTAAAAATTGATAAAGAAAGACTTCAAGCAATTTTGAAAGGCCTTGAATCAAGCTTGAGCAAGTTTTGTGACAAAACTTCAAACGAAAGAAAACATAAAGTCGCTATGAAACTTTTAAACAAACTTAACTATGACTCTTTTTTCAGTGGCGAAAGTTATGCAAAAACTCAAAGCAGACTTGACGAGGTTTATACATACACATCTGGCAAAAATATCAATGCATACAACATCATTGGATCAACAATGCTTGTGGAAGCAAACTTGGGAGTGGAAAGAAATGGATACTCCAAAAAAGAAATCACTGGTGCATATGAATGGGCACCAAGAATGGTTTGGAACATCTATGATGCTGTTTGTAATATAGGCTTTACAGATGAAGAAGCTGTTCAAATTTTTGAAAAAGCAAAAACAATTTTCTCAAAGGGACTTTCATCTTCAATTGACGATTTTGATAGTTGTGTAGAAAATGAATATTTTGTTTATAGATTTAATGGAAAAAAATATTATAATGTTTTCGATAAGGAAATGTTTAAGGAAACGATAAAAAACTGCCAAACAATTCTTGTTTATCCAGCTGAGAAGATAAAAACAAATTTTGGTTATATAATAAACAGGACATTAAGAGCAGAAAAAGATTTGCAAAAGAATTATAATTTTGCTTTTGAAGGTGAGAAAATTTCAAATGAAGAAATTGCTGTTAAGTTTGCAAAATTTGCTGCCACAAAAAAGGCAAGTCTTCTAACTTGCAAGATAGAAGAAATTGGCGAATCTTCAATCTTCAGATCTGAAGATATTGACAAATTTGCTGTCACAAAAAAGGCAAGCCTTCTAACTTGCGAGATAGAAGAACTTGGCGAAATTTCAACCTTCAGATCTGAAGATATTGACAAATTTGTCGACGAGAACATAAGGGATTTTATTTCAAACGACTGCAAGATTGTTTTAAATGCAAAGGAAGAAGACTACACACTTAACGAAACAGAATTGCTTGCAAAGAATGGAAATAATATTTACAAAGGTTCGAATTTGGAAAAAAAGAATTTGTCTGAAACTGAAGAATTATATATATTCGGTAATCCTGGCAAAGATGATATGACAAAAGATAATATGGAAGCGATGGAGGAACTTGTTGAGGAACTTCTTAGAAAAAGAACTGATGAAGTTGAAGAAAATGTAAAACATTAAACTAAAAAAATATTGCACTTG
>CAMOEU010000065.1 GCA_946612575.1 uncultured Clostridia bacterium | reverse complement strand
TTCTTTTTTCCTTAACAACAACTATTTTCATATGACACTCATTATAACACAAAAGCAAAATTTTTCAAACAAAAAAGCCAAACTTGTTTTAACATAACACCACAAAATCTAGTGTAGTTTGCAAGCATAACACACTTTATTTTGAAAAATTTATCAATTTTAAAAATTTGCATAATACCTTCAAAAAAATTTGACATTCAAAATATTTATTTTTTATAATAAAAAATATAAGGAGAAAGTTTATGGCATTCAATTCAAATGGACAAATTTCTTACTTAGTTTTAGACAGCCTTGCTGAAGGCTCTAAATATGGCCTTGAAATCATTGAATATATCACAAAAAAGACTAATGGCGGATTTATTATGAAGAAGCCTACCCTTTATTCGTGTCTTACCAGAATGGAGAAAAAAGGTCTTGTTTCTTCATCATATTGGGGAGAAAGTGAACTTGGTGGAAAAAGACATTATTATTCCATTACAGATGCAGGAAGAGAAAGTTTGAAAGAACTTGAAGACACATTCAGTGGTGTTGAAGTTTCTTCAAGCATTTTTGAAGCAGAGCCAGAAAAGACTGCTGAGCAGTCACCTGTTTCTGCCCTTTCACCTTCACAAGAAGTTGAAAAAACAGAAGAAAAAGACAGCACAACATTCCTCGAACAAAGCAACTTTTTTGATATGGTCAAACCAACTCAAACACAAGTTGTTGAAGATGATGAAGACGATGAAGATGCTCCACTTGAAAATCAAATAAACTTCTTTGATATGCCTGCCATAGAAGAAAAACAAGAGATTCAAGAAGAGCCTTCTCAAGCGAAGATTGAAGAAGAAAAAGTTGAAGAATCGACTGAAAATCAAGAAAAAATGGATTATTACCAATCAATTCTTGAAAACGACACCCCTGCAAAGGATGATGCCGTACTTTTGGATGACAATGAAAGAGTAGAACTTTCAAAAGACCAAGAAGAGCAAAACAAGATGATTTTTGACTCTTCAAGTGAGCTTAAAAAATACCGCAAAAAGAAGAGTTTCTCTGAAAATCAAATTGAAATGTCTGTCGTTTATGAAAACAATGATGATGAAGACCTTCAAAAAGCCAGAATTGCTGAACTTAAGCAATCACTTCTAAATATGAAAAACGGCTATGTTGAAGAAGAAAAAACCGAAACAGAACCACAAAACATACAAGAAGAAGTTGAACAACCACAACCTGTTTTTGTTCAACCAGCAGTTTCTGTCAAAGAATATCAATCACCTGCTCAAGAGCAATCAAAAGAAGAAGAAAAAGATGATGGTATTTTCATCACAGCAAGAATGAGTGCGACAGAAGTGCCAGTTCAAAGAAAGATTGCCCCACCAAACATTGATGTCTTTAAGGACAAACTCCCTGCACCAAAGAGAAACAGTGAGCTTGAGCCTACATATAAAGATATGATGTCAAAAATCTTTGAGAGAAAAAAGGAAAAGGAACTCGAGAATCCTACTCCTGTTCAAGACACAAAATTCCAGAGTTTAAACAGCTATGCAGACTTGAAAAAATATTACAATTCTCAAGGGATCGACTTTAAGGAATATCAAAAAGCCCCTGTCAAGAAAACCCACAACACAAACCTTCTCAAGTTTGTTGGCTCCCTTGTTATGCTTGGATTTTCTACAATTGCAAGTGTGATTTTGTTTATCGCCCTGAATGCATCAGGAAACATTCTTCACTCAACAAGTTTTATGTTCTACACAATCCCACTTTGCTTTGTGGCATACTCCGTGTATAGATTTGTTGTTTACAAAACAACTGAAAGCAAAAAACCCGTAATGCTATACAATGCAATGGTATGTTGGATTGTCTTTGGACTGTCATCACTTGTTGTGCTTGTGATAAACATTATTTGCGGAATGCAAATTGAAACAATTGCAAAATTCTTGACATCATTGCTCCTTCCAATAATCGCATTTGCAATCATCTTCCCAGTAAACTACTATATTCAAAAATATCTTTTTGCAAGATATTTTAAATAATTTGAATAAAACAAAAACAATCAAACATAATACTAATAGTTTGGAAATATAAAAGTCGAAATCCAAACTAATAAAAAAAGAAAAGAGATAACTTTGTGTAATACAAAATTCAACCTCTTTTCTTTTTTTTGTCAATTTATCTGTTGACTAGTCAACAGTATTTTATTTGGAAACAAGTTTTCTAGCATGCTCGACAGCTGTTTGAGAAACTTCCTTTCCCCCATCAATAAGTCTTGCAATCTCAAAGACACTTTCGTTTTCATCAAGAATCCTTGCAGTCGAGATTGTTGAGTTGTCCACAATCTTCTTTTCAATCAAAACAAATGATTTTGCCTTTGAAGCAACCACCGGTGTATGAGTTATGCAAAGCACTTGAATATAATTTGATATATTTGAAATTTTTTGTGCAACTTTCCCTGCGGTCACACCACTTATTCCAGCATCAATTTCATCAAAAACAACTGTTTGCACACCTTCTTTGCCAAGCATAATGTTTTTGAATGCAAGCATAAGTCTTGACAATTCTCCGCCAGATGCAGTCTTGCTCAAATCCTTTATTTCCTGCCCCATATTTGCAGAAAACATAAACTTGACTTCATCAAACCCTTTTGCAGAGAAATCACCTTTTTTGAAGTCAACCTTAAAGAATGTCCCCTTCATTTCAAGATCTTCAAGTTCGTTCATAACCTGCTTTTCAAGTTTAAGAGCAGATTCTTTTCTTATCCCTGAGAGAATTTCACTTTGTTTTGAAAGTTCTTTTTCGGTGGCAAGTTTTTCTGTCTCAAGTTTCTCAAGCAAGAAGCCACTATTTTCAAGTTTCTCAAGTTTTTCTTTGCTTTCATCCAAAAATTTGAGCATATCTTCAATGGTTCTGCCATATTTTCTTGAAAGCTTTTTGATTACACTGAGCCTATCTTCAATTCGATCGAGTTCTCTTTCATCAAAATCAGTTGAAGATTTGATATCCTTAAGTGTTTGTGCAATATCCTCAATCTCATAATAAACATTTTCAAGTCTTGATTTACATTCTTCAACATCTTTGAAGTTTGACAAGCCAGAAAGATTTGTTTTTGCATCATACAAAAGTGATAATGCAGCATCTTTTCCGCCATCAAGTTTTTCATATGCCCCAGAGACACTCTCAAAAATCTTTTCTGAAGAAGAGATAAAATCAAGTCTTTCCTTCAAAATATCATCTTCGCCCAAGGACAAATTCGCTTCTTCAAGTTCGGCAATTTGATATTGCAAAAGTTCGATATTTCTTTGTCTTTCACTTTCATCACCACCAAGCGAAGAAATCTCTTTGTTTATATCTTTTAATCTTCCATAAAGTGAAGCAACAACACTCTTTTGTTTCTCAACATTTTCCCCACAATATCCATCCAAAATGTTTAAGTGATTGCCATTACTCAAAAGACCAACACTGTCATGCTGCCCACAAAAGTCAACAAGAAAAGCCGCCAAAGTTTGCAAAATCTTCAAACTTACAGGAAAACCATTCAACTTGCAAGAAGATTTTCCATCGGCTGTCAAAGTTCTTGTTATGATAAGCTCATCATCAAAATCAATATCCTGCTCCCTCAAAACAGCCAAAACATCATTTGAAACATCACAAAAAACTGCATCAACCCTTAATGAGTTTTCGCCAGTTCTTATAAGATTTTTGCTTGCCTTGTTTCCTAAAACAAAAGATAGAGCATCAATAACGATACTCTTTCCTGCACCAGATTGCCCCAAAAGGCAATTGAAACCATTTTCAAAATCAATACTCTGCTTTTTAAACAAAGCAAAATTGTTTAAAGTAAGACTTGAAAGCATCAAACCCTCCAGACTAGTTCATAAGTTCACTCAAAGTCGCAACTGCCTCTGTTGCCAAAGTTGTTGTTGGGAAAATGAGCATAATAGTGTCATCTCCAAAAGTTGCACCCATAAGTTCTGTCAAATTGAGTTTGTCAATAAACGAACCAATGCTTGAAGCCATACCTTTGATTGTTTTAACAACAGCAAGGTTGAGAGCAGGTTTAACAGAAATAACACATTCTTTAAAAATAGATATGTATTTGTTTGAAACAACTTGTTGTTCGGACGAACCAAGAATAGCATACTTATATTTGCCATTGCTACCCAAAATTTTTGTCAAACCAAGTTCTTTAATATCACGAGAAATTGTCGCTTGAGTAATCTCAAAATTTGCATTTTTAAGTTCTCTTGCAAGTTCATCTTGTGTTTCAATCTCTTTTGTGGAAATGAGTTCCAAAATTTTTGATTGTCTCGAACTTCTAGCCATCTCAGCCTCCCTCAACTGCTAAACATCCGTATTTTACGAACGATTAGCGATTTATGAATAAATATAAATTTATGTTTATTCACTCATTTTTGATTATTATACACTAAAATTTATAATTATGCAAGTGTTTTTTGCATATTTATTCACTCATTTTTTATGAATATTTGAATTTATGCAAAATTATAAAAACGAAATCTATAATTATAACCTTTTATGCATACCCCTTTTCTTATATAAAATAAGGCATAAAAAAAAACATATCA
>CAMOEU010000064.1 GCA_946612575.1 uncultured Clostridia bacterium | reverse complement strand
ATGTAAAAATAGGAAATATCGTTTTTGTGCATATAAATGATATAACTTTAAAAAACACAAACCAGCCACATGGGTCGGTTTTATTTTCAAATTTGCCAAGTGCGGCAAGAATTCACACATTTTGTATGACCTGCTGGGGAGGCTCAATAACAACACTCAGACTTAGAATTGCAGAAAATGGAACAACACTTTACAATTTTTGGTCAGCATTCACTCCCACAACTTCACAAAAATGGTCAGCAAGTTTTTTCTATATATGCAAATAGTTTAGTTTGAAACATCAACAGGCTCGCCCGTTTGAGCATCCTGAAAAGAAAGCCAATATCCAAAGCCATCACTTTTTTCTTCTGATAGTGGAACAAAGAAAGGAAATCCTGTCACCTCTTCTGGTGGGTTTTCTTCATAAATTGCAGGAACACCGTAGCAGACGAATTTTGCGATTTGATTTTTGTCATACACAATTCCAAAAACATAGAAGTCACCTTCGTCACAATCAACTCTGACCCACTTTGAATTTGGAATTATGTTTTGCAAATTATTTTCCACAGGATTTTTGTCAAACATCTTGTCAATTTGTGGCTTAAGTTTTTCAAAAAACTGTGGATTTTTTTTTGCTTTTTCTTCAAAAACTGCATCCGTATGCAAATTTTTGCTATTTTCTTGAGCTTTTAGATATTCTTTTTTATACACACAATTTTCGCAAATCCCTTCGCACAAATTTTTGTCAATCTCTTTTTCTATCTCTGCTTTTTCATCTTCATCAAAATCAATTTCATACCTATCAAGCACCTCTTTTGTGTTTTGATAGGTATTTTTTTGTGAAATTTCATCTAAAATTTGTCCGTAAATTTCATCGTTGTTCCCTTGAGAAGAGCCAAACAAAATTGGTTTTGGCTGAGCATTGACAATATTTACAACGGCACAAGAAAAACTTGTCGGAATTTTGCTTATGTTTGCAAAAAATTCAAAGCAGTCTTTTCCACACTTTGTCAGTCCGCATTTTTCAACTTTTTTATCAAAATATATTCCAAGTGAAATTATCCCCTGCACTTCTCTTGAAAAATTGTAAAGTCTAACCATTCCGGAAACTTTTCCATTTTTCTCCTCCATTGTCAAAACAGCTTTCTTGTTTGTCTTTTCAACATCTGACAAAACTATGCTCTTTTTTGTCATAAAATCTCCTTTATATAAATTATTTTACTATACAAATTTTTGTGATAAGGGATTTTTTGACAATAAAAAAAGACAAAATTTGTCTTATTTTGTCTTTAATTTTGTTTCAATAAATTTTGCGATCGCTTTTGTGTTGAAACCATATTTTTCAAGAGCATCCTTTTCTATGCTGTTTTCAAGATATTCATCTATACCAAAAACTTCCGTTTTTCCTCCCAAAACTTTATACCATTTTGTGTCGTTTGATGCTTCCAAAACACAAATAATATCAGCTTCTTTGCTTATCACCTTGTTTTTGTATGCCGCAGTCTGCTTTTCAAAAACTTCAAGTGATGGCATTGAAACAACATTGACTTTATATTTTTTCGAAAGTTCTTTCTCAGCTTCCAAAGCAAGTTCGACTTCACTGCCTGAAGCAACAAGCACAACTTGTGGCTTTGCTCCGCTGTTTTTAAGCAAATATCCACCTTGCAAAGCTCCGTCAAGAGAAGTGTTGTCAATATGTTTTATGTTTTGTTTTGAAAGAGCAAAACAAACTGGAAGGTAATTTTTTAGTGAATATGTGTAGCCTGCAACAATTTCCTTATAATCACAAGGTCTATAAACTGTGTTGTTTATTATTGCTCTAAGTGAACCGATTTGTTCGATTGGTTGGTATGCAGCACCGCTTCCACTTTCAACCACACTATCATTTGTAAAAAATGACAAGACAGGGATTTGCATTATGCTTCTAAGTCTTATCGCTGGCAAAGAATAGTTTGCAAAAGCCATATATGATGTTTCAAATGTGATAAAGTCTTCATAAAGAGCAATACCATTGCAGATAGCACTCATAGCACCTTCTCTCACACCAAATCTAATGTTTTTACCCCTTTTGTAGCCTGCAGAAAAATTCCCAGCATTTTCAATATAGGCAAGAGATTCAATCGCATTATCTGCTGTCCCGCCCAAAAGTTGTGGACATTGATATGCAAGTTCGCTCAAAACATAGTGATTGATTTTTGTTGTTGAAAGTCCGTCATATTTTGAAACATTTTTCAAAATTCTATCAAAACTAATTTTCTTGCGGTCAAAAAACATAGAGAATGATTTGTAAAGCTCTGGATGTGTGCTTGAATACATAGCAAGGTCTTGATTCCACTTTTCGTGCATTAGTTTTCCTCTTCTTGTGCTTGCCATGCAAAGCTCTCTCACATCGCTTGGAATAAAGAAACTTTCTTTGACCTTCAATTCTTGTTTAAGAATTTTAAGTTCTTCCTGTGTCAAAATCTCGTTGTGAACAACAGAAGTGCCTTCTTTCAATGTGCCAAGACCAATTATTGTTTTGAAAATGATGATTGTTGGTTTTGTGCTTTTCTTTGCTCTTGCAATTGCATGAGTGCAGAAGAAATAACTGTTTCCGTTTTCGACAGTAATGACATTCCATCCCATTGCCGCAAATTTTTTTGCAACATTTTCTCTGTTTGTCAAATCCAAAGAGCCATCCATAGACACTTCATTGCTGTCATAAAGCAAAATGAGTTTTGCCAGTTTCAAAGTGCCCGCCAAACTTGCCGCTTCCATTGCGACACCTTCCATTATGTCTGCATCTGATGCAAAACAATATGTGTAATTGTTTATTATGTCAAATCCAACAGTGTTGAATCTTTCTTCCATAACAGCTTCAGCAATTGCCATTCCCACAGCATTTGCCACACCTTGACCAGATGGACCCGTCGTGATTTCCACACCATCTGTCTTGCCGTACTCAGCAAAAATTGGTGTTTTAGAGCCTTTTTTCCCATAGTTTTTCAAATCTTGCAAGGATATATCAAATCCAAACATTGACATAACAGAGTAATAAAGTGCCGAAGCATGGTCAGCAGACAAAACAAGTCTGTCACGATTTATGAAATCCGTGTCAGAAACATCAAAATTTAGGTGATCTTTGAAAAGTGAAAACAAAATAGAAGATGCCCCAAGGCATACTCCCAAATTTCCTGCTTGTGCATTTGTAATTGTTTCCGCTGAAAGCACTTTCAAATAGTTTTGTGCTTTTTGATTTATGTTCATAAAATTTCCCTTAATTTTTCAATTATCTTTTCGCTGACAAAATCTTCATCAGTCTTTCTTATGCTTATGCAAACATCGGCAGATTCTTTCAAAATCTTCTTTCTAGAGTCAAGTGTGATAACATTTATTGCTGATCCATTTTTTTGAGTAAACTCATTTGGGACATTTAGAAAAATGATATAATTTGATTCTGCTTCAAATTCTTTGTTATGCAAAAAGACATCACTCTCGACAGAAGAAACAACATTCTCAAAACTCAAATAGTGTTTTATGACTGCTTTTTCTCTTTTCTTAACATATTCTGGTGAACACAAATCTTCCATTGCCTGTTTTTCTGACAAATCATATTCAAGTAAATCTTTAATATCGCAAAACATCATTCCAAGTTTTTGCGACAAAACATATGCGACTTGCGAAGTCCACTTATCGCACAAAGACACCAACATTATTTTGTTGAAAGATTTTTTCATCATAGTCTAATTTTATCACAAACATTTTATATTGCAAAAAATTTTTTCTATTTTTCAATTTTTATTGACACGAATTTTGAATTATCTTTGTTTTCATTAAGGGTTTTGCACACAACAAGCATGCAAATTCCAAGCACCACAACAATAAATGCACTATCAAGCGAAAAAGAAATCTCTGTGATGGAAGTCGTTCCGCTTTCACCTTGGGCACAAATTATTGTTCCACTCTCACTTGTTTTGTATATCTTTTCAACTCCAACATCATTGAGTCTTTCCACAACTTGTCTTGCAGGATATCCACTCTGTCCACAGCTTACAATTGCCACTTTTGGCTTTATCTTCTGCAAAAAGTTTGTTGTGCTGCTGTATTTTGAGCCGTGATGCGAAACAAACAAATAGTCCACTTCAAAATCTTCGCCCAAACTGCCGTATTTTGCCAAAAACTCGTTTTCCCTAGTGCTTGTTGCATCCGAAGTGAAAAGATAGTTTTTACCGCAATATTCAAGTCTTATAAAAGGACTGTAATAATTTGTGCTTTGAAAGTTTGTTTCTTCTGCCGCCCAGACGAATATTGAAACTTCATCAAAGTAAAAATTTCTGTTTTCAATAAAACTCACTGTGCAATTTGGCTCGCTGTATATGGCATCAATCGCATCCGCATATGCTTGTGTATATACCTGCAAAAAAGTATCATTTGAGATTTCCTTTTCGCTTGTAGCAGAGATTATTTTTGGTCTAAAGATTCTGTTTACTTGATACTTATCCAAAACACTTTTCGCTCCACCAATATGATCTTCATCACTATGAGAAAGAAACAAATAATCAATTTGTTTTATTCCGTTTTTGTTTAATATGTAGTCTAGTTGAGACAAAAACTTGCCTTGACTTTGC
>CAMOEU010000063.1 GCA_946612575.1 uncultured Clostridia bacterium | reverse complement strand
TTCGCACTTATTCTGTTTATTCTTCCCCCGCTTGCTTCTTTTCCGTCTTTAAAAAGCTTTTTCAAAACCTCTCCGTCAAGGTCATACTTATAGAAAGAATAAGAATCTGCATTGTTTGCAACAACATTAAACGAAACTGAAGAAAGACTTGTGTCAATATTTGAATTTTGTGATGTAGAGTAATACACAACATTATTGCTTGCACTTTCGCTTCCATTTCTGAGATAGAATTCACTCAAAATTGAATATGCATAGATGTTTACAGTAATTTTTATTGTCTTATCTTTTCTATCAAATTTTTCATCAATATAAAAACCTGACAATTCAATATAAACAACAGATTTACCATTTGAAGCCGTGATAAATCTCACACCATTTTCACCAAATTTAACAGCATTTATCAAACCTTCATCAACTCTTGGATCCAAAATGAATCCATTTGAATAAATTCTTATATCTGCAGTGCTTCCACCTTTAACTTCATCTTTTGATGATTCATTCAAAATATCAATGTTAAGAATATTGTTAAAACCACTTTCTTCATCTTTATCAAAAGAAACTTTCTTAACAGCACCATTTCCCTCATCTGCCAAAACAACATTTGTCGAATCATCGCTCAAAACTTTTATTGATTCAAAAGTTATTTCTTTGCTAACACCATTATCAAGAATAATTCTGTAAGTTCCAACACCACTTCTCTTAGCAGAAACAACCATGTTAAGATAATACTTTTGTGAAATATCATCAAAAACATAAATTTCATCTCCAGAAGAAATCTCGGCAACATCAGTTCCGCTCACAAACTCAAAAGAAACACTCTGAAATGCCTTGTTAGCATACAAAACATCTTTAAGTTCGGCAATTTCACCATTTGTATTTATGAAAATATTTCTTCCACTATAATCATCTTCAAATTGAATATCGCTTGCACCCTCAATAATCTTGCAGTTGAGTTCACACTCTATCTTGTCTCCGTCAGGAAGAATATCACTTTGAAGATAAATAAGAATCTTTTCGCTGCTGTCTGATGAGCTCTTTCCCCTAACTCTGAAAGGCTCTGACAAATCAGTATACAAAACTCCATTCTTTACAGGCACACCTTTTGATGTCATGAAATCCAAATCACTTTCATCATAAGTGAAATATACTCCATCATATGTTGCATCTTCATTTGAATTTGAAAGCACTTCCACCAAAACATCTTTATATCCATATTGTGAAATGCTGTTGCTGTAAAGCTCCATGTCAGAAGGCTCAGCGGAACCATTGACTGTGATAGTCGATGGAGCCACTTTTATCTTTGCCACAAAATCCATATCAAAGTTTACACTTTCATCCTGAATGTTTTGTGCAATGTTATAGAAAATCTTAAAACCAAAATCAACATCTTCTTGAATTGGTGCAATTCTCAAAACTTTGAAATAAACAACTTTCTTACCTTCTTGATCTCCTTCATCATATTCAAAGAAATCAACATCCAAATAGTCATTTTCAAGTCTTTTTTCAATATCAATAAGTTCGTTGTCTTCCAAAACACTTGAAACAACAAACTTCAAAACATAAAACTTCATTTTGTCATTGTTTGGAACAATAACTATTTCTTCGCCTTCAACTTTTTCAAAATCAACTTTTTCAGTCACATAGTTTAAGTATCCACCATAAACTTCAACATCCAAACTTGGCAAAACATTTACTTCATCAATAGAATACAAAATTTTGCTTCCAGATTCTCTATTTTGAATTGAATGATTGTAGACAGAAAGCATTGAAAAACTGCTTACGAGGTCAATTTTTTCTTCATTTTCACCATTAACAAGGTAAATGTTATTTTGTCCATCTTCACTGACAAGCTTAACTTTTTCAAATCTCTTTATTTCACCCTCAACAAAGTCTCCTTGTCCATCCGCAAAGACAACTTTGTTTTCTTCTTCATTCACTTGGTCAAGATAAAACAGACTCAAATTTGCATCAATTTTTGGTTTGAAATAGAAATATGAAATATCTGTTTCAGTTGTTCTTTCTCCAAGATTGAAAAGCACATCAGAAGGGATAAATTCAGACTTGTTTGAAACATACAAAGTCGTATTGTTTGACGACATTGAAGTTGCATATTTTTTTACATTAACATTCACATAACATTCTTTCTTTCCGTCAGAAGTTTTGGCATAAATCATCCCACTTCCACCATCAACACCAGTGATAGTGATTTTCATTCTATCATCAGAAAGATAAGAGACTTCATCCGAACACTTAAACACTTCGTATTTTTGGTTTTTACCCTTAACAGTGTTTATGTTAATCTTATTGTCAAAACCGCTTTGATAATTTTCTATCTTAAAGTAAATATCAACACTTTCTCCCACTTCAATCTCAACATTTTTTGTCGATGAAGTAAGAGAAATTTTATCGTAATCTATATCACAGCCTACAAAAAAGAAACCTGCAAACATAAATGCAAATACACCAAAAAGTATTATAAACATATTCTTAAGTTTCTTTGTCATAAAGCCTCTTTTAAATCTAAATAATTATTTTCCTTCAAACAATTGTTTTACATAAGGTTGAGCAACAATCTGCACTGTTGTTCTTGAAGATGGTCCAGTAATCAAGAATGCTTGACCAACACCCGCTGTGACGATTGAGTTTTGTTCTTCTTCGTTTATACCACCAGCCTTTTCATAAAGTGTGACAAGGTCGGCCATGTCCGCTGGAGCAAGTGAGAAGATAACTGAATATTGACAGGCATTGATAACCGCAGTTGATTGTCTTCTGATTTCTTCTGTTCCAACAAAGTCGGCAATATTTTGTGTAATAATAATCTGCATTCCGCCATACTTTCTGATACGCTTAGCCATCTGAGCCATAAAGTCAAGAGCGATAGGATATTTTGGATTGATGAAAATGTGAGCTTCATCGACCGCAACAATAATCTTTCTGTTTTTACGATATTTCTTATTGAAATCTTTGTTGTTGATGATTTCGTTGTTTAGGTATCTAAATACCAAAAGCATCTGAGCATTTGTGATTTGAGCATTGTTTCCAGCAACAAGTGATTGGAAGTTGAATGTAACAAAGTTTTCGTTTGTTTCAATTGATGTAGGACCATTCCAAAGAGCACTGTTTCTTCCACCCTTAGCAAACTTCTTGATGTATGTTTCGACAGTCATCAAGTTTCTAAGAGAAAATTCATCTTTTGCTTCTTTAATTCTCTTCAAAATCAAAGCATACAAATCATCAAAAATTGGGTAATCTTCTGGCTTAAGCCTTGCCAAACTTGTGTCTGCATCAATACCTTTCTCTTTATACATATCAATAACAAGAGAGTTCAAAACTTCGAATGCATCTGAGCTGATACCTTCCAAAATAACTCTAAAGAATTGTTCCAAAAACTGCAAGTGTTGTGAGAATGAGTCGTCCGCCCTTGTCTTTTTCGCTTTCTTAGGAATTGGTCTGCCATATTCATCAAGTTGTTCTTCCTCATCTTCCTCTCCACCTTCATCTTCGGAAGCTTCAAGTGAAGAAATAATGTGGAATGGGTTCAAAATTCCATATGTAGAAGAACCAACATCAATAAACTTTCCACCCAAATTTGAAGTCAAGTCTTTATATTCGTTTTCTGGGTCAAGAATAAAAATCTTACAGTTGTCGGCAGCAAGGTTTGTCAAGAGTGTCTTTGTGGCATAACTCTTACCAGAACCAGACTTTCCGATAACCATCATGTTTGAGTTAACTCTTTCTCTATCTCTCTTAAAGAAATCGACAAACACTGGATATTCGTTGTAGCCGATATAGAATCCATTTTCATCTTGCAAAGCATTTGAAATAAATGGGAAAACCGCTGCAAGTGTAGATGTTGGAATACCTCTTTTCAGTCCATTAAGAGAGTCTCTTCTTGAAATATTTGAGCAAATAAAACCATCAATTTGTTTTGCAAAAAGTTCGGAATATTTAAAACCTTGTTGTTTAAGCAAAGCCTTAACATCCTTCTTTGCGGCATCTTCAGCAACAATGTATGTGTTTACATTAAAAAGTTGTTGGTTGTTGTTTTTCAAACTCGCAAGAAGTTCTCTCAAAGTGTCAAGGTGAGTTTGAAGCTCGATTTGTGAAGAACTTCTTCCAGACTTAGCAAGTTTTGCTTCCATTTCCATAATAGCACGGTCAATTTGCTTTTCAGATTGCTCTCTTCCAATTGGACTGAATTTCATAACAGTTTTTGTTCGGTCCATCAAGAAGAATTGTGCACCCCAAGCATTCCCGACAGTAAGTGGATAGTCATTCATCCCAAAACATCTATAACATTTGTCATCAATAAAATATCTTGCAATGTTAAACTTTATCTTTTTTGGAGTCACCCAGTTTTGATGTTCTGTGATTGGTGTTATTTCAAGTTCTCTTTCATCAAAATCCTTTCCAAGGTTTGCTTTCAAGAAAACCAAAAGGTCATCACCTTCAATTCTTTTTGCATTGATTGGGTTTAATGCAGCACCCATAGCACTGATCATACCATTAAGGGTCCCATCCAAAAGTTCTCTATCCTTATCGTAAACAACGATATAGAAGTGATCCTTGAAGATTTTTGCTTGTCTGTTCATTTCTTCATACAAAGAAACTCTTTCTTCAAAAATAGGAGATCTTGAATCAATTTCTTCTTGTGTGATTTGTCCATCATATTGCAAATCATAAAGCACATCATATTTGTGATTTTCGTTGTAGATATATCTATCCAAAATCATAGGTTTTGAAAGTTTGACAATTTGACAAGTTTGTTCTGGAGTTATTCTTCTAAGAGCATTCGCAAAAGACTCGATAACATTGTCTTGATAATATTCAGTCAAAAGTGTAAAGAACATTGGTTGCACTTCAATCACTCCGCCATAATAAAGTCCAAAATTTATGTATTTGTCTTGATAGAGACCTTCATAAGCAATCATTTCTTGAATATTTGACTT
>CAMOEU010000062.1 GCA_946612575.1 uncultured Clostridia bacterium | reverse complement strand
TTGCCATTTCATCTTCGTCAAGGTCAACAAAAACTTTGAAAGATTTTGGCACAAAATGCCAAGCAAGACGACTGTCAAAAATGTAATCTTGTCCTTCAAGTTCTTCACCCATTTCCTTGGTTTTGTTGTCGATGAAATAGTCGTATGAAGGGTCAGAAATGCAGAGTGCATTAAACTCTTCAGCACTCATCCCCCTTTTGTTTGCTTCTTGCTTAAACATATCCCCAACACCAATTCTTTTAAAACCAAATTTTTGTTCGATAATTTTTGCAACAGTGGACTTTCCGCTGCAAGGCTTTCCTGTTATTGTGATTATCATTTCAAACTCCTGTTTTTGTGTTATGTTATCACAAAATGCCAATTTTTCAAAACAATTGAAAAAAAGTTTGAAGTTTTTTGACAAATGTGATAAAGTTGTATAAGAAAAAGAAAAGGAGAAAATAAAATGCGAGAAGTAGAAGCAACAGGAAAAAACATTGAGCAAGCAATTCAAAATGCTCTGTTAGAACTCAAAGCATCCAGAGAAGATGTAGATATCAAAATTTTAAGTGAAGGCGGTTTTTTGAAAAAAGCCAAAGTCAAAGTTTCAATTTCAGAAGATGCAATTGAAAAGTATGAAAAGAAAGAAGCTTTCAAAAAATCAATAATCGATGAAGAAATCGAAAAAGAAGAAAAGAAAGATGAAGAAGAATTTGCTGAAAAATTTATAAAAGCAAAAATCAAAGAAACAGAAAAAACACAAAAAGCCGAAGAAAAAGAAGAAAAGAAGGCTGAAAAAGAAGAAGTTAAACAAGAGAAAAAACATAGAGATTCTGTTGAGAAAAAATATACTGCAAAAGAATTTGTTGATGGTGTTTTGAAGTCACTCAATCTTGAAGGAAATTTGGAAAAAGTTGACAATGACAGAGCGGACTATTATTTGCTTACTGGTGAAAATTTGAACGATTTGATTGGCCATCACGGCGACTGTTTGAATGCATTGTCATACCTTATGTCACTCGTTTGCAAGCCAGAAACAAAGTCAAGACTTGTTTTGGATATTGAAAACTACCGCTCAAAGAGAGAAGAATCTTTGAAGGCTCTTGCAAAGAGAACAGCAGACAAAGTTGCAAAAACAAAAAGATATTATAAGTTTGAACCTATGGACCCTGCTGAAAGAAGAATTATTCACCTTGCTCTTCAAGATGATGAAAGAGTGACAACACTTTCAAAAGGCGAAGAACCACACAGATATTTGATGGTTTTCCCAAAAGAATATGACGAAAGATAAAATTGGATAAATTCAATTTTATCTTTTTTTTGCCGTTTTTCTTGACTTTGCTCCTTATTTTTGAGATACTATTTACATATTTTTTGTTAAAAAAACAAAGGAAGTTTTATGTATACTATCGGGGATTTAGAAAAATATGATTATTTCAAAGATGTTGATTTGAGGTATGCTCTTGATTCTTTAACAGGAGTGCTTTCTCGCGGTCAAATTTTGGGATTTACAAAACATTTGATTGAAAAAAACATTCCATTTGCTATGGGAATTATTGATGTTGACAATTTCAAAATTGTAAACGACAACTATGGTCACGACTATGGTGATCAATGCTTGACGGATATTGCTCAAAATCTTCAAACTTATTTCAAAGATTCTGGTCTTGTTGGAAGATATGGCGGAGATGAATTTATCTTCATTTATTTGGGTGACACGAGTTATGAAAATGTTCATCAAATGATTTCAAATATGTATCACGAATATAAAGTTTTGAGAAAAAAATTCTCATACAACGGAATTGAACACTGGATAACATCAACAACAGGTTGTGCTTCCTTCCCAAAAGATGCAGACAATTACACCTCTCTGTTTGCAAAAATTGACAAAGCATTATATCGTGGAAAGTCAAAAGGAAGAAACTGCTTTATTGTTTATGTTGAAGAAAAACACAAAGATATTGATGTTCACAAAAAAGAAACATCCTATCTGCCAATAATTTTTGACAGCATCAACACTATTTTCAAAAATAAGGCTATGATTCCATGTGATGATGTTGTGAAAAGTGCTCTTGACTATTTGATAAACATTTTGCATTTTTCTCAAGCGGTTTTCTTGAAACCGGACGGAACAGTTATCACAAACTCTTCAAATGAAAATAATGGCATAAAAAATGCTGATCTTAGTTTTGTAAAAAACCTGTTTGACACTGAAGAAATTTTTATTCCAGAAAACATTGAAGACACTAGAGAAAACAATCCTAGTTATAAATATCTTTTTGACAATTTCCACTTTTTGACATTTATCGCCTCAAAAATCAAAGGTAGCGAAAAATTGTATGGCTATCTGATTTTGTTTGAAGGTAATGTTGAAAGAATTTGGCAAGAAAATGATGTTGCAATTTTGATGTATTTAGACAAACTTGTCCAACTTTTGTATAACAAAAACTAGCGATTGCTAGTTTTTTTATAATATAGTTTAAAAAATTTTTTTATTGTGTTATAATAGCCCTATGAAAAATACAATTGTTTCAATTTCAACACCTTTGGGAAAAGGTGCTGTTGCAATCGTAAGATTAAGTGGACCAGAAAGCCTTTCTGTTGCCCTTAAACTTTTTCATTGCAAAAAATTGAACGAAAAAAACATCACTCCCCGCTTCATGTATTTTGGAGAGTTCTCTCTTTCTGATAATGCAAAAGAACAATGTCTTATGGTCTATTTCAAAGCACCATTTTCTTACACTGGTGAAGATATTGTCGAGTTTCAAGTTCACGGCGGAGTTTTGCTTGCACAAAAAATTGTGGAAAGTTGCATAAAAGCTGGTGCCAGAATGGCTGAGCCTGGCGAATATTCAAAAAGAGCATTTCTCAATGGCAAAATCACTCTCGACAAAGCTGAAGCAATCATTGGTGAAATAAATGCCGAAACAGAAGGCGAACTTAATTCTTCTTTGCAAGTGACAAATGGCAGACTCTCTCAAATTATTTCAAACGAGCAAGAAAAACTTACGACAATGCTTGCCGAAATGGAAGTAGGGATGGACTACCCAGATGAAACAGAAGAACTTGGACTCAAACTCGACATCAAAAACAGACTTTCAAACATTGAAAAAGAAATTGATGAAATTATTGATCAATCAAAAAGTGCCACATATCTTAAAAACGGCATAAATGTTGCACTTGTAGGGAAAACAAATGTCGGCAAAAGCAGTGTTATGAATGCACTCCTTGGACAAAATCGTGCCATCGTCACAAACATTCAAGGCACAACAAGAGACAGCATAAGCGAAAGTTTTGTTTATGGCGGAGTTAAGATAAACATTATCGACACTGCCGGCATCAGAGAAACAGAAGATGTTGTTGAAAACATCGGAATTGAAAAGAGCAAACAAAACTTGAAAACTGCTGACATTGTTTTGTTTGTTTTGGATGGAAGTGAAAAAGAAACTGCTGAAGACAAGCAGATTGAAAAACTTATTGGCGACAAACTTCACATAACTCTTATAAACAAAACAGACAAAAAAAGAGTGGTTGAAAAGAAAGAAAACGAAATCGAAATCTCCGCCCTTGAAAACAAAAATATAAACAAAATCAAACAGACAATTCTTGATTTAGTTATTGCTGAAAAAGTCGATTTCAACAGTCTTGTCTTGACAAATGAAAGACAACTCTCTATACTCAATGAGTCCAAATCTATTTTGAAAGAAATTTTTGACAATCAAAATATTTCGCTTGATATTTTGACAATGCTTGTGAAAAAACTTTGGCTCACACTTGGAAAAATCACAGGCAACACAGAAAATGAAGATATAATCAATCTTATCTTCTCAAAATTTTGCTTAGGAAAATAAAATGAAAGGAAATATTGAAGAATTTGATAGTATTGTAATTGGTGCTGGTCATGCAGGCTGTGAAGCCGCCCTCGCCCTTGCAAGAACAAAGAATAAAACACTTCTTTTGACGATAAGCCTTGATGCTATCGCCTTCCTTGCTTGCAACCCTTCAATCGGCGGAACTGCAAAAGGACAACTTGTTGGCGAAATCGATGCTCTTGGCGGAGAGATGGGAATAAATGCAGACAAAACTGCAATTCAAATAAGAATGTTAAACCGTGGAAAAGGCCCTGCAGTCCAAAGTTTAAGAGCACAGGCAGACAAAAATGCTTATCACATTGAAATGAAAAAAACTCTTGAAAAAGAAGAAAATCTTACCATAAGACAAGGCGAAGTTGACACTGTTGAAATTGACGGGGAAAGAAAAATTGTCACAACTCACTTGGGGCTAAAATACTCTGCAAAATCTGTTGTTTTTGCAACAGGAGTTTATCTTAAAAGCGAAACTATTGTCGGCCCACACAGAGAACAAACTGGCCCAAATGGTTTCAAACGAAGCAACAATCTTTCTGACAGTTTGAAAAAACTTGGAATCAAACTTTTGAGATTCAAAACAGGCACACCTGTAAGACTTCACTCAAGAAATGTTGATTACAGCAAAATGGAAATTCAAAATGGCGATGAAGACATTATGCCTTTTTCATATATGAATGATAAAAAAATTGAAAACAAAGCCGTTTGCTATCTTACATACACAACTCAAGCCACACACAAAATCATCAGAGACAATCTTGACAAAGCTCCTGCAATTTCTGGCGAAATAAAAGGAATTGGCCCAAGATATTGTCCTTCAATCGAAACAAAAGTTGTCAGATTTGCAGACAAGGAAAGACATCAACTTTTCTTGGAGCCAGAAGCACTCGACACACAAGAATTGTATCTTCAAGGTTTCTCCACTTCAATGCCAGCAGACATTCAAAAGCAAATGGTTGAGTCTGTTATTGGTCTTGAAAAAGCGGAAATTATGAGGGATGCTTATGCAATTGAATATGATTGCATTGAGCCAACTCAGCTTAAACCAACCCTCGAACTCAAGACAATCCCAGGTCTTTTCTTTGCTGGACAAATAAATGGCACA